>JBNKOV010000035.1:0-15687 GCA_050294955.1 Holophagae bacterium | reverse complement strand
GGTTGGCGCTCAAATCTTCAAATCTTCTGGCGCACTGCGCTACATGCAAGATCCTACTTTGGACGGTCGTTCTATTGGTCACGCCTCCAATTACACATCTGGCATGGACGTGCATTACTCTAGCGGTGTTTACAATCGCGCCTTCTACCTTCTGGCCAATACCTCTGGCTGGTCGGTACAGACAGCCTTTAAAGCATTTGCACGAGCCAACCAACAGTATTGGACTGCCAGCACCAACTTCAACCAGGGCGCTTGCGGCGTTGAAGACGCCGCCTCCGATCTGGGCTACAACGTAGCGGATGTTACGGCTGCCTTCGATGTGGTTGGCGTTACCTGCGGCGGCGGCGGACCTTCATGTCTGCCTTCAGGCTCATCCTGCTCCAGCAATTCCGACTGCTGCTCTGGCAGTTGCTCCGGCTGGTTCTTCCTGAGCTGCAACTGATCATTAGTCGAGGAGAAACCTTGGGGGACGCCTTCGGGCGCCCCCTTTTTTTATTTCCAACCGAAGCCAATTCTAAACGCCGGCAATTCTATGTAGATCCCGATAGGTGAGATAACCCGCTTTTGCCAATAAATCTAACTGCTTGAGGAACAGACAAGCAGTGGTCAGGGCATCGTAGAATGCATGATGGGCTTGATAGGTGGGAATCTTCATTTCCTGGCATATACTGCTGAGTTGCAATTCTCTTTGACCAAACTCAGACCGGTGTCGGTTTTCGAATTTCAATCGCCACTGTTGAAGTTTTCGGGTGTCCAGCAAGGGTTGGTTGAATGGATCTCGCCCCAAGCGCTTGTTCAAACTATCCAAAAAGCTCATGTCTATTGAAGAGAAATGCCCCACCAGCACGCAATCTTCGATGAAAGAGCAAAAGGCTGACATCGCCTTATCAGATTTTTCTCCGCCGACCACTCTCTGATGGCTGATCTGATGAATCAAGGCATTTTCCCGAGTCATTTCAAGCTTTGGAGGGCACACGACTCGGTAAAATGCCTGATCCAACCGCACGCAACTTTTTATTACCTTCACTGCCCCGATGGCAATAATCTCATCTTTTTCCGGATCAAGACCCGTCATCTCACAATCGATAACACAATAGGTAATGGAGGTGGCCAGGCGCCCAGAAAGATGCTTCATAGAAAGCGGGTGTTCGTCCTTCAGTTTCTGCTTGCCCCTTAACCTGAAAATGACGAACCTCCTATCTTATGGCTGGCCCCTGGAAACGCTGCCTGGTTTTTACCTGAAGACGCGTCAGCATTCTAAAAACAGCCTTCAGAATCTCCTGATCCAAGTTGCTTAAATGGTGGGGGTTTACAAAATTATCTGGCTGGTCCCCCGATGCAATGGCCTCTTCCTGATGGTGCAGTCGCAGGCTCATCATATAGAGGTAGCCACGTTTAATCTCCTCAAATTCAGGCTCCGTTAATACGCCCTCGTCTCTCAAGGCAATCAGTCTTTGCAGCGTGTTCGTTTCCCGAAGGCCATGAGCCAATGAAAAAATTCTCGCAAACCCGACCACCGCATTCATGGCCTTTTTGATGTCGAAGGTTTCCTTATGCTCCCCCTTGGAGACAACGATGAAATTGCGAAAGAATCCGATTGGAGGCGTGTAATCAGCCTGCTGAGCCGCAAGATGATAGAAGAAAAGATCCGCTCTCTGAGAACACCGATCCAGGAGGTAGTCGCGAAGCGCCTCTCCCAACCGCGCGTCCCCAAATACGACCCTAAAGTCAAAAAAAATCTGACCATGCATAACAGCTTTGGGTTCGGGTTCTGAAATCCAACCGCCAAAATGAGACTTCCAATCATTGAGAGACAATCGCCAATCCGGGTTATTGGCCATAATATGACCGTTGCAATAACAATAACCTGCATCATCCAACCATGTGCAGACCATTGCGCTAAGGTTTTTGAAGTAATTGATTTCGTTAGGGCTTACTTCATCTGGTAAAATCAGGCCGTTATCTTGATCCACCAATAGAGTCTGTTCTGATCGACCCTCGCTGCCCATGGTGATAAAGGCAAAGGGACAGGGAGCCGGACCCAGTTTTTCCATAGCCAACTGAATCAGGCGAACCAGAACGCCGTCGCTTACCTGGGTCATAAAGACCGAAATATGCTCAACCGCATAACCCTCTTGAAACAGCGACCGTACTATTCTGGCCAAATCCGTTTTAACAGCCCTAAGAGTCTCAGGCGCTTGGGCCAGGCGAATTCTACGGAGCAGGGTTAACAGTGATTGACGTTGGACCTGAGGCAAGCCAGAAGCGGATAGCACACCCACAACCCCGCCATTGGCGATTACAGGCAAATAGGATAACTTATGCTGAAGCATGAGCATCAGGGCCTCCAGCACTGTAGCGTCTCCCCGAATAGTCCTGACTGGAGATTGCATCACGCTTTCCACGGCCTGATCTCCCCGCCTCTCTTCAGCCACAATCAAACGCCGTAAATCGCTATCGGTGACAATGCCAACAAGAGACCGCTCCTCATTCAAAACCAGAAGATAGCCCGTGCCAGCTTCGGTCATGATTTCCGCTCCCCGCTTGACTGAGTCACCAGGAACACATTCAGTTACAGGCCCTTGAGCAGCATCAGCAACGGAAAGATGCATGAAGATATCTTCATCCTCGTCCAAAACCACAAGCCGTCGCTTGCGCAATGCCTCCTGAGAACGCCGATAGCGAGCGGTCAGGCGATTAAAAAAATAGTCTTTTACGTGGGTAAATTCCCCACAAATTTCGATAAAAGACTCCTTGGGAATGAGATAGAAAAAAGTATCTTCCAACGTCCGGGCAGACCGGAGAGAAACCCCCTTATTGCGCAAAATGGATAACCCGCCATATAAGCGCCCCTCATCTAAAATATCCCAGGCCCCCTCATCCTCCGGCTCATCAAAGAGAGCAATCGCTCCTTCTTTGACAAGGTAGACCTGCTCAAGTCTGCTTTCGCCTTGGGTCAGGAATTGAACGCCGCGGCCAACATAATCGATCTGGGTTTTAGAAGCCAGTCGTTGCAAGGCTTCATCGGGCAAGGCTTCAAAGGCAGCAGCAAGCCGATAAAAGTCCGCTATCGGCTGCAGCAATAAAGGTTCAGACATTCAGGCTCCCCCTTGCCAAAATCACCCTCAACCTTACCAGAAAGCAAGCGCGCCGACAATGGCTTTCACGAGCCGAAACACCAGTAAGCCTCTCAAAAGTAGTGATATTACATGCTTCAAAAAGCCAAATCAAAAGCCCCGGCCAAGCCAGGGCTTTCGCCTTGAACAAGGTGGGATGAACCCTATTGATTAGGGTAAAAAACCTCAGGCAATCAAGCGAATGCCCGCCCTGCCCTTCCCTTTCTGGACTTCCCGATTGGAAACCGGTTCATCTGTCTCATCCGACTCAATGGGCTCCTTTTTGGGCGGGGAGGTTTGAAGTGCATCGGCGTCAAGCGTAATTAAACGAGCGGAGCTTTTTCTGGTGAAGTAACTCCAGGCCCATTGCATAAACACGGTGACGCGATTCTGAATATCCACCAGCTTCATGAGATGGACTAGCAGCCAGAACCACCAGGCCGGATTGCCGCTAAGACGCAAGCGGCCCACATCGGCCACTGCCGCAGAACGCCCGATAACGGCCAAATCACCATAATGGGTGTACTTAAAAGGTTTTGGCGATTTGCCTTTTAACCGCTGTCCAATAGAACGCCCCACAAAGCTCCCGGCCTGCTGAGCTACTGCAGCCGTTCCGGGAAGCGGACGGCCACCGTGATGAGAATAAGTGGCCAGATCTCCCACAACATAGATGTTGGAATGCCCGGGGATGCTAAAATCTTCAGAAACCGCAACGCGACCGGCTCTATCTGTGGCGGCCGATGTTTCACGGGCAATGTGTTCCCCTAGTCGGGAAGCCTTCACGCCAGCAGCCCAAAGTACCGTTTTAGATGGTATGAACTCAGAACCCTCATCGGTCTCTAAATGGACACCGTCTTCGGTAATTGAAGAGACCCGGCAATTGGGCCGCACGGTTACACCCAATTTCGCCAGAGCGTTTTGAGCTTTTTGGCTGGTATTGGCCTCAAAGGCTGGCAAGACCGATGGCCCGGCGTCTACGAGAAAGATATTGGCAAGGCCTGGATTGAATTTGCGAAAGTCCTCCTTTAGCGTATGGCGCGCCAGTTCAGCCAAAGCGCCAGCCAGCTCAACGCCGGTTGGTCCTGCGCCAACAATCACAAAATTCTGCCAGGCTTCACGATCGGAATCAGAAGAAACCGTTTCAGCCTTCTCGAAAGCAAGAAGAATCTTGTGCCTGATGGCGGTTGCGTCTTGAAGAGTCTTCAATCCGGGAGCGTCTTTTGCCCAGGCGTCCTGGCCAAAATAAGCGTGATTGGCGCCAGTTGCAATAATCAGATGATCGAAAGAAAGCGACTCGCTTCCCATAAAGACCTGACGATTCTCAACATTGAAACCGGTTACGTTGTCCATGAGCACGGAAACATTTTTCTGTGATTTCAGCAGAGCGCGAATAGGGGCGGAAATATCTGCCGGGGAAAGCCCGCCAGTGGCAACCTGGTAAAGAAGCGGTTGAAAAAGATGGTGGTTCTTTCTATCAATGAGCGTAATTCGGCAAGCAGAATTTTTGAGCGCTTTTGCGGCGTTTAAGCCGGCAAATCCGCCTCCGATAATGACCACGTGAGGTAGTTGATTCATAGATCCTCCTTATATAGGACCAGCCCCAAAAGGGACTACTGAATAGTTCGATTTTTGCAGGTGAATAGTTGCTCCATTTATGAAAAAAACCATGCTTTTTCTGGTAAAAGGATCCGCAAAAGGCGCTTTCCTGACAAGGCCCTGACAATCGCTTGATATTGCGCACATAATAGAAGCATACTATATGCCTGCCGGGCAAAAGGCACTTGATTGAAGTACGTACTAAAACTTAAAGGATGAAAAAACATGACAAGAATCATTGCGGGATGGTTTTTTGTGTTCATGGCGACAGGATTTCTGTGCGCCGGAGAGATGCCAGGTTGGCTGACGGGCTGGAAAGCCAAGGGTGATCTCAGGATTCGGTATGAAGGGTTTGACTATGATCAAACGGGCAAAGACAACCGACACCGGGGAAGATTTCGCTTCCGATTGGGAGCCGAAAAGAAACTGAACGACAAATTGACAGTGAATTTTAGAATTGCAACAGGAAGTGGCGACCCCACCTCCACAAACCAAACCTTCGACAACACCTTTAGTGGAAAGGATCTGGTGCTTGACCGAGCGTTCTTCACCTACAACACGGGCGATTGGACGTGGGGCGCAGGCAAGTTCGCAAATCCATTCAACACGACTGACATGGTATGGGACTCCGATGTAAACCCGGAGGGCGCTTATGGCTCATACAGCAAAGGCTTGTTCTACCTTAACTTTGGCGGCATGGTTGTTGAAGAAGAAAGCAGTAGCACCGACATCAACCTGGGCGCATTCCAGGCTGGCGTTTCAACCAAAGGAAGCGTCCAGTTTAACGGATCGGCCTCTTATTATGTATACGAAGGCGGGGCCATCATCAACGGGCAAGATGAAGCCTATTCCTTCTTCGACCTTTTGGGAACCGTAAAGTTCAAAGATGCGCCAATCCCCATGAAGTTGTCATTGAACTTTGCGCAAAACACCACCAGCGGCATTGGTGATGAAGACACGGCCTATGCTGGCTACTTTCAACTGGGCGACACCAAAAAGCCCGGTGATTGGGCGTTTAGGGCCAAGTATGCGGAAATCGAAACAAACAGCGTCTATGCGCTCTTGAACGACAGTGATTTTGGCTTCACAGACAAAAAAGGTTTTGTTGTAGATGGCCGCTACCAGGCCACCAAATACATGAACTGGCGTCTGGCGTTTTTCAGCATAGACAGCATAGTAGCGGCAGATAAGGGTTTCAGCCGCCTGCAAATTGATTGCGGATTAAAATTCTAACCCTTGCCTAACAGGCGGCATATCCTGCCGCCTGTATAATTGAAGTCTCAGTAGAGGAGTATACGATGCGACTATTTGACGCGGTATGGAAGAAGTGCGCCTTGATCGCTCTGGCAGCGACCCTTAGTGTTACTGCCGGTGACAAGCCGATTGAAGTTGATGGCGATCTGCCTCAGTATGAAAAAGTTAGCGGCGTATCCGGAAACATCAGCAGTGTGGGTTCCGATACGTTGAACAACTTGATGGCGCTCTGGTCTGAAGGGTTCCGTAAGAAATATCCCAATGTAAACCTGCAAGTGGAAGGAAAGGGATCCTCCACCGCGCCTCCTGCTTTGATGGAAGGCAATTCTCAGTTGGGTCCCATGTCTCGCCCCATGAAAACCGAAGAAATTGAGGGCTTTGAAAAGAAGATGGGTTACAAACCCACCCCAGTTGGCGTTGCTTTGGACGCCCTGGCTGTGTTTGTTCACAAGGACAACCCCATTGAAGAAATGACCCTTCAACAAGTAGACGCCATTTTCTCCAAAACCAGAAAGGGCGGCCTGGAAGAAATCAGGACCTGGGGCGAACTGAAGGCGGACACTGAATTAAGCCCCTTCCCAATCAGCCTCTACGGCCGCAACTCCGCTTCTGGCACTTACGGCTACTTTAAGAAGCACGCTCTTTTCAAAGGCGACTACAAAGACCAGGTGAAAGAGCAGCCCGGTTCTTCTTCGGTTGTTATGGCCATTACCGAAGACAAAGCCGGCATCGGCTACTCTGGCATTGGATACAAAACCTCAGGCGTGAAAACCCTGAAACTGTCCAAAAAGCCAGGCGAGCCATCTTTCGACGCAACGGCATCTAACGTGTTGGAAAAGAAATATCCTCTGGGCCGCATGCTCTACATCTACGTGAACAAAGCGCCCAATCAGCCGCTGCCTGCAGTTGTAGACCAGTTCCTGCGCTATGTTCTCTCCAAAGAAGGCCAGGAAATCGTAGTAAAAAGCGGCTACATCCCCCTGCCTGCCAAGATTGCCGCCAAACAACTGGCGCCTCTGAACGCAGCCGGAATTTAAAACATCAAGCGGCGACTCATTCCCCATAAGGGAAGAGAACCCAAAAACAGGGGTCGATTATTCGGCCCTTGATTTTTCTGTATAAGAACTAATTTTAGCGGTAAGGACTGTTGGATGGACGCCCGATTTTTCAAAAAAGTCAAGAGAATGGATCGCGTGGCCAAATGGGCCATTACGTTGGGTGGTATTTCCATAATAGCCAGCATGCTGGTAATGATCGTTTTTATGGCTAGGGTCACCCTCCCTCTGTTTGAGTCATCCGATCATGAGCGCATTGCCCAATTTAAAATTGAAAACGGAGAAAATCCCATTGTCGATTTTGGCATGGGTCCCTACCTTGAGAAGGGTTATATACTGCGCAGCAACGGATTGGGCGAAACACTGGATCTCATACACAATGAGACTCTCGAACCCTTCGAAGTCACCCGACCCGCCGAAGACGCCACCATTCTCAATGCAAAACGATTGGACAAAGAAGCAGTCGCCCTGCACTGGAGCGATGGTTCCGCATCGGTAGAACATTTCTTATTTAAAACCGAATTCGACGACGACGGCAATCGAACCGTCCATTTAGAAGTAGAAAACATGGGGGGTGTAGATCCAGCGGAGAATATTGACCCCAAAAACGCCGGTCTTACCCAGGTGGATGAAGACAATGGTTTCACTTCCGTTCGGTTGATCGGTCCACGCAAAGTTGCCTATACCCACGCCATTGAAACAGAAGATTTCATGGGCGATTTGGTTAAAGAAAGCAGTTCCCTCACCTTAGAAGGAACCTTCGATGGCGTCATTACCTGCATGGCATTAAACTCCGACGGCACGATGCTATACGCTGGAACCGATCAAGGCGAGTTGGGCGCCTGGAAGATTACTGATCCAGAAGAAGGGGCGGTTTTCATTCCCCAAGTCAAGGCTTTCGGCGATTCTCAACCCATCACCGCCATGGAACTCTTATTCGGCGAAGTCACTCTGGTGGCGGCAGATGAACAAGGTCGCCTTTCGGCCTGGAACTACTCCGATAAAAACGATGGGTCGCTGATTCAAATCCACGATTTCAAAAAACACCCAGCAGCCATCACCATGTTGGTCGCATCCGTGCGAGGCAAAGGCTTTCTAAGCGCCGACGTTACCGGTTTCATTCGGTTCAACTACCTGACTTCGGAAAAGACCGTGCTCGAAATTCCGGAAAGCCCAAGCATTAGCGGCATGTTCCTGGCCGAGCGTGAAGACGGCCTGATGGTCTTGGACAAAAATGGAGAGATTCGCCTCCGGCACCTGGACATAAAACATCCCGAAGTAAGCATGAGCGTATTGTGGAGCAAGGTTTGGTACGAGAGTTACGAAAAACCTGCTCACGTTTGGCAATCCTCTTCAGCCTCAGACGATTTCGAGCCCAAGCTTAGCTTGGTTCCCCTGGTGTTTGGAAGCTTGAAGGGCGCCTTTTACGGCATGCTTTTCTCATTGCCATTGTCCATCTTCGGCGCCATTTACGTCAGTCACATGATGCGGCCCCGGTTCCGCTCCATAGTGAAACCCATCATCGAACTCATGGCTGCGGCGCCTACCGTTGTGATCGGATTTCTCGGCGCCTTGTGGTTGTCCCCTCGCCTGGAAGGCAACACCCTGGGAGTGGCCCTGGCCCTTACCACCATTCCTGCTGCGGTAGGCATTGGCATGGTATGTCTCATCAAATGGGAACGCAAAACCAAGGGCTATGAATTCCTCTGGGGCGTTCCCCTGGTGATCCTTGGATCTTTCATGGCCTACAAATTAGGCGTCGTTCTGTCAGACACCTACTTTGGCGGAAACATGAATCTGTGGCTCTTCCAACACTTCGAGCTGGCGGTGGACCAGCGCAACTGCGTGGTCATCTCTTTTGCACTGGGCTTTGCAGTGATCCCCATCATATTCACCATCTCGGAAGATGCGCTGTACAATGTGCCAAAACACCTCACAGCGGCGGCTCTCGCCATGGGAAGCAGCCGGTGGCAAACCATCTGGCGCGTTGTTTTGCCCATGGCCAGCCCTGGAATTTTTGCAGCAGCCATGATTGGCTTTGGTCGGGCCGTTGGGGAAACCATGATCGTGTTGATGGCCACAGGCAATACGCCCATTATCAGTCCCAGCATCTTAAACGGCATGCGAACCCTGTCCGCCAACATTGCAGTGGAAATCCCAGAAGCTCCAGAAGGCGGCGGCCTGTACCGCATTCTTTTCCTCTCGGCGGTGCTCTTGTTTGCCATGACCTTTGTTGTGAACACCATGGCCGAAGTAGTAAGAGTAAGACTTCAAAAAAAGTACAAGAATCTCTAATAAGGTGAATGCTTGAAATGAAAAAGGAAGCCAAATCATTTTCCGAAAGGTTCAAGGCCTTTCGGCTTAAGGGATAAGCCCAGGTCTGGGCGTGCGCGGCGGCTGCTGGCGCTGTGCTTCTGATGTTTTTTGTCATGATCTTCGTGGTCGCCTTCCATGGCTTACGCGCGTTTTGGGTCCCTGACTTTGAAACATTTACCTTCAAAGACGGCTCTAAGAAAATTGGCGCGCTGGTTGGCAAAAACGAGAAGGACCATTCTCTTCAACTCTACATCGGCAACCGAGACATTCAGGTCTTGGACTTCACCTGGATAGACAAGCTGGAAATCGCTGAGCGGAAAGAAGATTCAGATCTGGTCCTGCTGGAACGCATGGAAAAAGGCAATTTCATCGGGTTCCTTCGTGAAGTCAGGGGCCGGACCCAATCAGCCGACGACCTCTGGTCTCGCTTGAATGAAGAACGAGAACTGATGGCACAGGACATGAAGGGCGTCGCAACACTGCAAGACCGCATGTCTGTCATCAACCTTCACATGGAAAAGCTCCGGCTGAACCGATTGAAGATATTAGAAAAAGATCCCCAAGGCGCCAAGGCGCTTGATGAGGAGCGAGCCGCTGATCTTAAAAAATTCGAGGCGTTGGGTCACGAACTTGACGCCCTTCGCAGCACGCTTCGGGAAAGAGTGATTGTCATGGAAGCGGCCAACGGAGCAACCAAGGAAATCGCGATCATGGATGTGGTGCGAGCCTATCGTCCCAACCAATTGAGCCTGATGGGAAAATTGGGCGTCTACGCCTCAAAGGTGAAGGAACTGCTGGTGGATTACCCTCGTGAATCCAACACCGAAGGCGGCCTCTTTCCCGCCATTTTCGGAACCATCCTCATGGTTTTCCTTATGAGCCTCTTCAGCACCCCGTTGGGCGTAGTTACGGCGGTTTTTCTGCGAGAATACGCGAAAGAAGGTTGGTTGGTGAACCTGGTGCGCATCGCCGTAAACAATCTGGCTGGCGTTCCATCCATTGTATACGGCATGTTTGGTCTGGGCTTCTTTGTCTATGGCATTGGCGGGACTTTGGATGATTGGTTCTTTTCCGAACGCCTGCCCATTCCAACCTTTGGCACCGGAGGACTCTTTTGGGCCAGCCTCACCATGGCGCTCCTGACCGTGCCCGTGGTGATCGTCTCTACTGAGGAGGGCCTCAGTTCCGTGCCGCAGGGCATTCGCGACAGTTCCATAGCCTTGGGCGCGACCCGCTTCCAGACTTTGGTTCGCGTTGTTCTGCCCATGGCCACACCGGGCATTTTAACCGGTCTTATCCTTTCCATTGCAAGGGCGGCAGGCGAAGTTGCGCCGCTGATGCTGGTGGGCGTGGTGAAAATAGCGCCGTCCCTTCCTGCTGACGGTTTCTTCCCCTACTTGCACCTGGAACGAAAATTCATGCACCTGGGCTTTCATATATTCGACGTGGGCTTTCAGTCCCCCAACGTGGAAGCGGCCAAACCCATGGTTTACGCCACCACGGTGCTCTTATTAATTATTGTGCTGGGCATGAGTTTCCTGGCCATGTATCTTCGCAACACAATGAAAAAACGGTATGCAACCAGCGCGTTCTAAAATCCCGGAGGAATTGAAGATATGACAAGTACGATGGCAGCGGACAGTATGCCCTTCACTGGAGACGCCAGCACCGGCGTAGTGGGCATTCAACCCCAATACGCTTTCCCAGAAGGCACCATTGAAACCCTGAAGGTGGAGGAATTGGACCTCTATTACGGCGCAAAACAGGCTCTTTCCAATATTAACATGAGCATTCCCAAGCAGAAGGTAACCGCATTCATCGGCCCCTCGGGTTGTGGAAAGTCTACTTTGCTGCGCTGCTTCAATCGCATGAATGATCTGGTGGACTCGGTGCGAATTCAGGGCCGCATTAAACTAGACGGCATGGATCTCATGGGTCCGGATTGCGACGTCATCGACCTGCGCCGCAAGGTAGGCATGGTGTTCCAAAAGTCGAACCCCTTTCCCATGTCCATTTATGAAAACGTGGTATATGGCCTTCGCATTTCCGGCATTAAAGACAAAAAGGTTTTGGACCAAGCGGCTGAGCGCAGTTTAAGGGGCGCCGCCCTCTGGGATGAAGTGAAGGACCGGCTGAAGGAAAGCGCCTTGGGTCTTTCAGGCGGTCAGATGCAACGCCTTTGCATTGCGCGCGCCACTGCAGTGAACCCTGAAGTTATTTTGATGGATGAACCCTGTTCTGCATTAGACCCGATTGCAACCGCCAAAGTGGAGAAACTTATTGAAGATTTGAAGGAAGACTTCACAGTGGTCATCGTAACCCACAACATGCAGCAAGCCTCCAGGGTTGCCGATTACACAGCATTCATGTTCATGGGCGAGTTGGTGGAATTCAACAAAACATCTACGCTGTTCACCAAGCCCAGACTTAAGAAAACTGAAGATTATATTACGGGACGCTTCGGTTAAATCCAATGGGAGAAATATTCATGCAGCAACATTTTCACCGAGAAATCACCGAGCTTTACACCATGGTCGCTCAATTGGGCGGCATGGTTGAGCAAGCCATAGGCAAGGTGGTTTCAGCGCTTTATGAAGGCGATGCCTCACTGGCCCAAAAGGTCAGAGACGAAGAAAACCGCATCGACGAGATGGAGGTAGCCATCGAGGAGCGCTGCCTGAACATTTTGGCTCTTTACCAGCCCGTGGCTCGAGATCTGCGTTTCCTCGTGACTGTATTAAAGGTGAACAACGAACTGGAGCATATCGGCGATCTGGCCGACAGCATTGCCCGTCATGTGCCCGCTATTCCCAAGAGCAAGGTTGAAAGCAGTCGCATGGCCATCAAGGAAATGGGAACCCAAACCCAAACCATGGTGGGTCTTGCTTTGGACGCCCTGCTCAACGAGGACAGCGCCAAGGCCAGACGGGTAATCGAAATGGACGACCAAATTGATCGTTACCATCGGAGCAATCACAAGATTGTAGCCGAGAATATAGAGAGCGCCGAAGTAGACCTTACCCTGCCTGAACTGAAGATGCTTTCCATTTCAAGATCCCTGGAGCGCATGGCGGACCTGGCTGCGTCCATTTCTGAGGATGTTATTTACTGCGTAGAAGCGGTTATCGTGCGCCACCGTCCCAGATCCTAATTCCTCGATAAAACAGTGAAACATCCCTTTTGAGAAGGCGGCTCCGAGCCGCCGCCTTCCAGTGGATGGATTAGATGCAATTGTTAATGGGGCGCGTTTCCCGCTCACACAGAATGTAGCAGATATTGGTGGTGGGAAGGCTGCATTTACAGGTCGCGTAATTGCCGCCCTTCACACCGGCCTCAGTAACGAAGCTGTTTACTTCCAGATCTTTTAACTTCAGTTTCTTTTTCATGCTTTGCTCCTTCGTCATCGATATAGGGGGCAATTGCGCTTGCCCTTATCCATACAAGCGGGAGCCGAAAAAAAAGGGTCCATTTTTTTTCAGAAAACTTTCTTCGCCATTTTCAAACAGGCCAGCCCCTCTTTTTAAGATCAGACTATCAAAACCTGCGTCCTAGGGCCGCCGTAAGAATTTTTATTCGATTGAGGTCGCACCACCCATCCCTTTTATGCAATAAGGAGACGCCCCCATGAACCCCAATTTATGGCCTCGCGTAAAAGCGCTTTTCGAAGAAGTATTGAACCTGCCGGACGAACGCCAAACCCACCATCTTAAATCCATCGCCGCTAAAGACCCGGAACTGGCCGCTGAAGTCTCCGCCATGTTGGAAGCCCGAGACGATTCCCTTTTCAAACAACCCCTGTTAGACTGGTCCAAACTTAAGGAAGACCTGGTCTGCGGCGCCAGAATTGGCGCATACAAGATTGAGAGTAAACTGGGGGAAGGCGGCATGGGCGCGGTCTATCTGGCCGAGCGGGCCGACGACGCCTTCAACCAACAAGTAGCAATAAAAGTATTAAAACGCGGCCTGGACACCACCGAATTCCTCCAACGCTTCCATAGGGAACGCCGGATCCTGGCCGGCTTAAACCACCCCAATATCGCAAGACTTCTAAATGGAGGAAGTCTTGAAAACGGGTTGCCCTATTATGTAATGGAGCATGTCAACGGTCTGCCTATAACCACCTGGTGTAAATCTCAAAACCTGGATCTAGAACAACGCCTGAACCTCTTCCGCAAGGTCTGCCGCGCCGTTCACTACGCCCACGCCAACCTGGTGGCCCATAGAGACCTGAAGCCCTGCAATATTCTGGTCACTCACGAGGGAGAACCCAAGCTCCTGGATTTCGGCATTGCTCGGGTGCTGCAAGAGGGTATTGACGACGCAACCATTGGCGCCCAGAGATTGCCATTGACGCCGGATTACGCCAGCCCCGAGCAGATCCTCGGAGAGCCCGTGGCCACGTCTTGTGATATCTATGCGTTGGGCGTCATTCTCTATCAGCTATTGACTGATGCAAAACCATATAGCCTGAAAGGTATGAGCGAACAGGAAATGCGTCGCTCCGTGGAGGAGAACAACCCATCGCCGCCTAGCAAAATGCTGATCTCCCTTGGAAGCAAAAACGCCCAAAGAGCCAAAAAGCTCAGAGGTGAATTGGACCATATGGTCATGATGGCGCTAAGAAAGGATCCCAATCGCCGTTACAGCTCAGCGCTTCAATTAGCCGAAGACATCACGCGCCGCCAGAGGGGTTTGCCTGTCATCGCAAGGAAAGAAACAACATCCTACCTCGTGGGCAAATTCATCAGCCGGCACCGCGCCTGGGCAGCAGCCGTTTCATTTGCCGTGTTGCTGCTCATGACCTTTACTCTGGTTTTCATGAGACAGATGAAAATCAATAAACGGCAACAGATTAGAGCCGAGATAGAGCGAGACCGAGCGAATCAGGTCGTGAGATTTATGGAAGGCGCCTTTAACAACCCCTACCACGAAAGCGGGCGAGAATTTACCGCCTCGGAACTCCTGGAAGGCGCCCGCCGAACCATAAACTGGGAGCTGAAGGACGCGCCCGATACCCGGCTGGCCATCTTGGACACATTGGGTAGAACCTACACACGAATGGGCGACTACGGGGAAGCCCGATCCCTTTTGGAGGAGGCCGGAGCGCTGCTACATGCAGAAAGCGACAACCAAACCCGCATCAGCCACCTCCTTGACATGGGAGAGCTAACCCTGAAAGAGGGACACTATTCAGAAGCCGATGCGCTCTACAATGAGGCTCTTCAACTGGCTCAGTCATTGAAGGATCGAAGCCTGGACACCGCAAAGATTCGACTCGCCCAGGGCAGATTGCGCTTGAGCCAATCAGATTATGAACAGGCCACCTGCGCATTTATGGACGCTTTGGAAATTCGTCAGGCAGAATTAGGATTAGAGCATCCCGATGTAGCGGAAGCCATGAGCGCCCTTGCCATAACCGCCAGCAGAACGGGATTGCCCGATGTAGCTGAACCGCTCTACTCCCAAGCGCTTAACATCATTCTAAATACTTACGGATCCCATCACCCCAAAGCAGCCTTTGCCTGGAAAAACCTGGCTGAAATGGAATTGAACCGCGGCAATTACCACCGCGCCGATGCCTTGTTCCCAAGAGCGCTGGAGATCTTTGAAGACACATTGGGACCCGACCATCTGGAAACAGCCGAAACCCTTCATCTCACGGCCCAGACCCGAGGCATGTTGGGAAAATATCACGAGCTGCCCGCCCTTATGGAACGGGTGCTTGACATCCGAATCAAAGTTCAGGGACCCGAACATCCAAGAGTTGCCATCACCAGGAGCCATCTCGGCATCATCTACAACAAAATGGGCCGATTCGAACAGGCCGAACAGAACCTTCGCAGAGCGGTTGAAATAAAGCAGACCTTATTTGGACCGGACAACCTGGAAGTAGGCTATTCCCTAAACAACCTTGCCTACGCATTGAGAAACCTGGGAAAATTGCAGGAGGCCGAAGCTGCCTATCATCGCTCCTTAAAAATCCAAAGAGCAGGATTGGGGGAACACCATAGAAACTACGCCGAGGTATTATCCAATCTGGGCGGACATTACTTGGATATTGGCCAATTTAAAGAAGCGGCCTTTTACTATGAAAAAGGGGTGATCATGCACGAAACCTACAGACCACTGAACCACCCCTCTCTCAGTGTAGCCCTTGCAGGGTTGGGCCGCGCCCAAATTGAATTGGGTGAATATGGCGAGGCCGAAGTAAATCTTCAGAGGGCCGCAGACATCCAATTAGAGACCTTGGGATCCTGCCACCCCAAATCCATCGAAGTCCACAGCGGCCTGGGGAAGTTGTTCCAAAAGACCCACCGATTAAAGCTGGCTGAGGCCCATTTCAACACCGC
>JBNKOV010000034.1:0-15991 GCA_050294955.1 Holophagae bacterium | reverse complement strand
GAGAGTTTCTGAAGCAATATCCTCCATTTGTCTCCATGGTTTTAAACCGAAAGCGCCTATTGATAATGTTGAGGAGAAGCTCTACCCTGGTTACCGTATCCTCTAAAACATTTAACTTGGCTTCTGTGTCTTCGGCATAGATGGCGAGAACATCGCGAGTGCTTTCGTCAAATTCCTCGGCAGGCATTGGGAAGGAATGTTCCTCTTGGGACAGTACGCCCACTTTAATAAACCTCTCGCGTCTGCGTTCAATTGCCTCAAGTCGCTCCTTCACCCCATTTCCGCTAATGCCGTTTTTTCCAATTTTCTTAACATATCGGGCAGGGAAACTGGAGTCCAAGCTTTGGGAGAACTTGCCGAATTCAGCAAGTTTTTGTTCGATAAGTTTCCTAAGTCGAGAGCTATGAACCGCTACAGTGCCAGATCTCTTTCCTGGCGTTGCATCCTTTCCTTGAACCCTGGATGAAAAATCAGACCTGTGAAGACGTTCTGTACTAATAAACCGTATCTCTGGCATATGCTTTGTTGGTTGATCATCACCCGCAAATAGAAGTTCTGGTGGAATTAGATCTTTAAATTCAGAATTTACGTGATCATCCAGGCCATTGTCAGGCCAGGCGGCTCCTTGCTGAAACGTACTCCAATCATCGGAGGTCCAAGAAAGCAGAAGATGCTCCCCTTTCTGGGAGAGCTTTACCGCTCTGCTCGTGCCAAGTTTTACTTCAAAAGAATTAAAAGGAACTCCGCTAATCTCATCAAAATATTGAGGACCACACCCTCTGCCAAGAGCGTTCAAGAATTTTAATATGAAGGTTTTACCATATCCATTAAGACCATGGATAATCGTTATTCTTTCCTCGACATTCAAAGGAATGACATGATCGAATATACCGAAAAGCCCGGTAACCACCACCTTATTGATGGGTTCAAACTCAGACTGTTCAACTTTACTCATGGTCACTCCTGTTTCCAATTAAGCTCGGCAGCTCCATTTTAACCCAATCTTTTGCTTAAATTCTATAGCATGGATTCAAGTCCTTCTAAATCAGGAGACTGGGGTGATGTGTTCCTTAAACAGTTGTGAGTTTCCTTGAACGGCAAGCACAGCCTCGGTTTAGGTTTCCTTGAACTATAAAAAAAGCCCGCTTAAGCAGATGGTGCTTTGGCGGGCTTCTTATTATTGATGTCTATACAGCCTAGAAAATCTTGTCTATCGGCTGGGGTTCAGAGGGTTACTCCTTGTTTAGGTCGATTTTCAGGTTGATTGTTTCGCCTTTTTTGACCACAAACACCAGCTTTTTGGATTCATAGCCGGGTCGTACAATTTCCAGGTTGTGGTCGCCCAGGTCTACCAGATAGTCGCCTTTCTGGCTGCCAAGATCTTCGGCTGTGCCCAGGAACTCGCCGTCCATGTAAACAGATGCATCTAAGGGTTGGATGGCAAAGGTGAGTCGGCCCGGCTCGTTTCGCAGGTCCATGTCCTTCTGGAGCGGCTCGGGCTCGCTTGCCGGGATCAGTTCTGCTTTGGGTTTAGATTCCTTGTAGTTGTAACGACGCTGCGCCTTGGGGCGATCCGATTTTTTCATTTCCCTCTTGGCTGTCACCGGTAATTTAACTGTTGACAGTTCCTTGGGGGCAATAGGCACGCCCTTGTCCATGTAAAATCGGTCGCGCTGTACGCTGTTGCGCGCGACGGAATACTCCTTGCGCACCGTTTCATGGCCGTCAAGATAGAAAATCAGCTCGTGGGTTCCTTCGCCAACCCAGAGATAACTGGGAAAACCGTCGAATTGATCGGTGGTTCCGACATAGCGTCCGTCCAAATAGACCTTGGTCCGTTTGGGTTTGATATTCAGATCCAAAGCTCCAGCATCGCCGCTGTATCCCATGCCGTAGGAGCCGTAACCGTAACCGTAGCCATAATCAAAGCCATAGGGGTATCCGAAGTAATAGGGCCAGTTCCAGGCCATGGACAATCCGAAATTCCAGGACCAGGGATAGAAGCCCCAGCTCCAGTATGAGGGATAGTAGCCATAGTAACCGGCGTATCCGCCATAGTAATAACGGCTATAGTGGCTGTGGTGGCGACCGTTGCCATGTCTGGAAGGTCTGTGGACGTGGGCTCTATCGCCCCGTTCTCCCCTGCGCACACTGCTTCGGTCCCTGGCTACCATGGTGGAACCGGAATGTCGAGATGCTGAACTTGCCCGACTCGAATTTCTGGAGCGGGACCGGCTGGCCGAAGATCTGCTAGATCCTGAGCTGCTGGCTGACGCTCGACTTGAAGAGCGAGGTTTGCTTGCGGACGATCTCCTGGTTGAGTTGGATCTGGATGTAGCCTGTGAACGGCTTTTCGTTGCTCTGGGCGCACGTACTTTATTGTTCTTATCAGAAAAAGCCCGGGCCGAAGGCAGAGGCGGGAGCGTTTCCTGTACTACCGGATTTTCACCGGCTATGGGAGGTGACGCTTCTTGAATGGGCATCTTATCAAAGGCCAGGACAGCCGAGCCTGAAACAAGGACCATCACCAAGAGCGAACCCCTCCATAGGGATTTTTTGAATGCGTTGTTGGCAAACATGATGCTGCTCCTTTGCGCAATTTCGCGCGGTTGGAATGGTGTGACGGGTCCAAGCACGGAACATGTCGGTTCACTTATATTGTAAGCAAAAAACAGGCCAGCCGCTGTAAAAATTACACCAAATCACAGGATTCGTGGATGTGATGCCTAAATCTCTATTTTTGAACCCATTGAATGCTGATGCGCGGCGGCTGTAATCCAAGCTCCTGAAAAAAAATATTGCAAGGCCTGTCCTTATTGAGAAACAACCATCTCCTTTCGGTGACAACACTCTAGATGCGAGGCCTATTCATTCATGGCTTCTTCAAATGGCACGGGCTCAAAAAGCGGTTTCTTCATGACATACCGAACCCAAAAAGCGCTGTATACAATGGTCGCCAACATCAAGAACCCAGCCCAAAAATAGACCTGCTCAGCCATGTGAGGTTCCGGTGATACGTTTAGAAGCACATATATAATTCCAATAATCCCAATTAGCTGGGGAAGTGGATAGATTGGGGTTTTGAAAGGTCTCGCCAGTTTTGGCTGTCTGATCCTCAGCACAATGACGCATACATGAGCAATCAGGTACGCCACCAACCAGGAGCAAGAAGCGGAAATGAGCAAAAGCAAGACCTTCTCCTCTTTGCTAATACTCCAAAAAAGAGGGCCGATCATGACCGCTCCCAGAAAAAACAGCGCCACATGTGGCGTTCGGAATTTGGGGTGCAGGCGCTTAAAAATTGCTGGCGCCTGACCGGCGTGGGCCATTCCGTAGAGCAGTCGGGGAGCCGTTGCCAACACCGAATTGATGGAGCTGGCGGTTGCGGCAATGCCCGCCAGGCCAATCCACAGCAAGCCCATCTTTCCCATAATTGTCTCAGCCGCAAGAATATGGGGTAACTCTGATTGTAATTGAGCTTGGGAAAGGTGAGCGCCCGCCCCGGCTCCAAAAATGAAGTAGACCGCCAGGGCCAACAAGATGGCCAGGAACATGGAGAGTGGAATATTTCGCCGAGGGTTTTGGGTTTCTTCAACCAGTGAGCAGACGAATTCGCCTCCCATAAAGGCCCAAATGGCAAGAGGGATTAGAGAGAAGACGGCTATGCCCATTGGGTTTAGTGGGCCAGAAGGCGTTGTAGAATGCCCCGCGTGCAATAGGCCCCAAGCCCCTAAACCGACCAGTGTCACAATCATGATCGCAGTAAAGGCCGTTTGAAACCGAGCGAATAAGTCGAGTCCTGCCAGATTCAAAATAACCAACGAAGCCAGCACCAAGAATCCCAGCCAGAACGGGGGCGCGACACCGGGAAGAAGATGATTAAAGACCATGCAGAAAAGGGTAATCTCGGCTGGGACGGCCAGAACGCTCACAATCAAATATCCGGAGATGACCGCGATCATGGCGGGAAAATGGCCCATAGCGATCTCTGCATAGGAGCTGAGGCCGCCCGCGCGAGGCAACATCATGGAAAGCTCGCTGAAGGTTAAATTGGTGCAAATTACCAGGATCCAGGCCCCGATCATGGCCAGTACAAAACCATGACCAGCCACGCCAAACCCATACAGTACACTGGTTACCGTGGATTGCGCTACAATAATACCCAGTGCTGCAGCCAAGCAAGAGGTGAGTCCCAATACCCGTTTGAAGTTGTCTATCACTTAATCATCCTTATCGCCGTGATGCAACCTCTCCATCACTATTGAATTTACCATACTTGAGGCAATTGTCAATTCAAGCAAATTTTATTGATATTAGATTTGGCGGATCTTTATGCCTGTTTCCAGGAGGATCCTTTCGCCCGAAGCCTTTTTTACCAATAAAAGTTTTGCAGGAACCAGCATTTGCTGATAAGGTGTGGGAGAGGCCTTGGGAGGACTCATTTCTATGGGAAAAAAAATCTTGTTGGTAGATGACTCGAAGTTCATGAGGACGCGAGTAAAGAAACATCTCATAGAGAGCGGATGTGAGATTGCTGAAGCAAAGGATGGCCAGGAAGGCCTTGAAGCAGTGCAACTGAGCAGGCCGGATCTGGTGGTCTCCGATGTGAACATGCCCGTTATGGAGGGTCCCGAATTTGTGAAACGGCTTTTCGAGCTAGACCCAACCATTCCGGTCATCATGCTCACCGCCAACCCGGATCGCGATTTGAAATTCGCGGTTATGGACTATAATGTAAAGGCCTTTATGTCAAAACTACACACGGTAGATAAGTTGGCTGCAAAGATAATTCAGGTTTTAGAACGTATTGGGTAACACTATTTAAATGCCTTTCTGTCAGTAGATTAGAAAGAATCTTTTTTTGTTCGCCCTGAGTTTTTTGCAACTTTTTTAACAGTTTCCTGAGTTAAATCTCACCTGTGCCTCACTCAATAAAATGTCGGTTCCATTCCTGAAGGTCTACTAGATCTGGGTAGGGATTGGTCCGCATTTTTTTGGAAAGGAGAAATTGTATGAAAAAGCTGAACTTAAAAAACCTTCAGGTGAAGAGCTTCGTAACTTCCTTAAAAGAAAAGGGTCAAGGCACTAAAGAGATTGAAGGCGGAACCGTGATCTACACGCCCGCATGTCCTGCGACCACCATCTGCCCGGAAACGAATCTGTGTCCCATCGTCACTCATATATGCCCAATAAACACGCTGGTTTGCCCCATCCAGACGATCGATTGTTCTTTCGATTGCTCATTGGCGGGATGTCCGACTGACGCCATTTGTTAAAGTGGGGGTTTGGATGGGGCGATTTTCGGATCGCCCCTCCATTTTTAATGTTCTCGGCTGCGAATGAACCTGGCCAATTCAGTGAGGCGTTCTGTATTGCCATCCAGGAGTTTTAGGGCTTCGAGGGCCTGTTCCAAGAGTTCATCAGCAAAGGCGTGGGCAGCTTCCGAGCCTAGGAGCTTGGGGAAGGTAGCCTTGTTGCTGGCAGCATCTTTACCCGCGGTTTTGCCCAGTTTCTCGCTGCTCGACTCTTCGTCCAACAGGTCGTCAACAACTTGAAAAAGGAGACCTGCGGCGTCGGCGTAGTTTGTAAGCGCAGACATGTCCTCATCATTGGCGTCGGCCAGGTGGCCGCCCAAGCGGATGCAGAACTTCAACAGCGCGCCTGTTTTGCGTGAATGCAACAGGCGAAGGCGTTCAAGGTCAATGGGTTTACCCTCTTGATCAAGATCCATGACTTGCCCGGCCACCATGCCGGCTCTGCCTACAGCAGCCGCCAGTTCACTGATAGCGGCGACCCGTCTTTGCGGCGAAAGCTGGTTGTGGGGCGAGTTGGCCAGAATGGCAAATGCTTCTGCCTGTAGGGCGTCGCCGGCCAGAATCGCGTTAGCCTCTCCAAAAATGACGTGGTTTGTGGGCTTGCCTCGGCGCATATCGTCATTGTCCATACAGGGCAGGTCGTCGTGGACCAGAGAATAGGTATGCAGCAACTCCGAGGCCAGAGAAAAGGGAAGCGCAGCATCGGGGTCGCCGCCCAAAGCTTCGCATGCAACCAGTGTTAGCAATGGCCTAAGCCGCTTGCCGCCGGCGAGCAGTGTGTATTCCATAGCTCGGTCAAGGGGATTGCAGCTCATGTCCTTCTTTGAAAAGTAGCGAACCAACTCCGTGTCAATTCGGTCTACCCATGTCTCCATCTGTGCGTCTTCAATCATTGCAATCCTTCTTCAAAGGGCTCAGCCCGATAATCGTCTTGTGCGGTTCTGGTGAGAACTTCTATTTTGCGTTGCGCTTCTTCCAGGGTTTTATTCAAGGCAAAGCTCAGTTTAACGCCTTTCTCATAAGACGCAATGGCCTGTTCAAGCGGGAGTTCGTCGGAATCAAGCTCCCGTACAATGCCCTCCAATTGAGCAAGCTGCTCTTCAAAAGCGGGCTCCTTCTTTTTCGCCATACCATCCTCCGCCGATTCATCAGCNGGCCTTATCTTAAAACAATTCGGTCTGAACTGCCTCTTCTTTTTCAACAACGCGGGCGTCCAGCTCGCCATCGGCCAGTCTAACGTGTATGATTTCGCCAAACTTCACATCGTCAGGACCCCGCACCACGCGGTTCTTTTCATCAAACACCGCAGCGTATCCCCGATTCAAAACCTTCAGCGGAGAAAGATCTTCGAGACGCCCGGTCAGAGTGGCCAGGTTTTGCAGATTCCCTTGGAGTTGTTGTTGCACAAGGGTGTTTAGTTGGTCCGAGGCCTGTTTCAGCCTTTGCTCCAAAAATGAGGCTCTGCTGACAAGTCTATTCGGCTTCAGAGCCTCACCGGCTCGCAACAACCTTAGTTCCAATGTTTTGAGCCGCTGTTCCAGTTTCCTGCGAGAGATCTGGTCCAAATCCGCCAGGCGTCTTTGAAAGTCGTTCACCCGGGAGCGGATACGGATAAAAATAGGGTGAGATTCCGACACGTTCACCCTGTTCTTCAATAGTAGGATCTTTCGTTGAACGGCTCTGTCCATGTGCTTGCGCAGCCCATCTACGATCTGGAGATATTCGCTTTTACTCTTGATTACCAGTTCGGCTCCATTCGAAGGAGTGGCGGCGCGAACATCGGCAACAAAGTCGGATATGGTGAAGTCCACCTCGTGACCTACTGCGGAGATGATGGGCGTTTTGGCCTTGAAAATGGCTCGGGCCAACACTTCCTCGTTAAAACACCAGAGGTCTTCCTCAGAACCGCCGCCCCGGCCCACGATCAACACATCACAGGACTCTCGTTCATCCAGCCATTGAATGCCAGCGGCTATTTCCTCGGCAGCGCCCTGGCCTTGGACCCGAGCTGGGAACAGCAGGACATGCACACCGGGAAACCGATGGAGCAGCACTCTGAAAATATCTCGAACCGCAGCGCCGGTGGGAGATGTAACCAGCCCGATCTTACGAGGGAAGAAGGGCAGTGGCTTCTTGTATTTCGCCTCAAAAAGACCTTCCTCTCCCAGACGGGCTTTAAGCTGCTCAAACGCCATCTTCAGACGGCCCAGGCCCACCTCTTCCATGCGCTCCACAACCAGACTGTACTCGCCTCGGGGCGCATAAACATTCAGATTTCCGAAAATCAGAAGCTCCATGCCGTCTTTGGGTTGAAAGCTTACGCGACTCGTAGCGCCTCGCCACATCGTGCAACGGATCTGGCTTTTATCATCCTTCAGGCTGAAATACCAATGCCCAGAGCCAGCTCGCTTGAAATTAGACACTTCGCCCACCACCCAGGCGCAGGAAACCTGTTCTTCCAAAACACCTTTAATTTGTTGGGTCAGCCGAGAAATGGTGACGGGCTGAGCGCGGGTAGAAAACAGCGGCTCCATCATGGGCCTTATCATAGCGGGAAAAAGCTGGAGAAACAAAGGAATTTGCCACTTTTTGGCGTTGAAAAACGTTTCTTGAAAAGTAAGAGGTTGGGCGCTATATTTCAAGCAGGAGTATAAAATGAAACTCATTCTTAGATTTTCAATCATTCTATGCATGCCATGGGCATGGTCCTCAGATATTTTTGATGCTATCGACGAGGGTGACGAAGGGAAGGTCGCGGAATTCATTAAGTCGGGTACAGATCTGGACAAGAAGCATAAGGGCTGGACCCCCATGACGTATGCTGCGGTGAATGGCAATACAAACATGGTCGTCATGTTTCTGGACAACGGCGCATACATAAATCAAAAAGGAAGAAAGGGATGGACTGCGCTCATTGCGGCCTCACGGTATGGCTATACCGATATGGCAAAGATGCTGCTGGAACGTGGCGCTGAAGTAAATCATAAGGTGAAAATGTCCAATGCTACCGCGTTGTTGACCGCCATTTCTTTTAAACATGAAGCCATAGCGCTCATGATTCTGGATTATGATGTTGAAGTGAATACCTTGAATAACACTGGTTGGACGCCTCTCATGGCGGCGGCGCGTCGCGGCATGTATGACACTGTGGTCAAGCTCTTGGAGAAAAGAGCCAAGCCGAATATGGGCGCCCGTTCCGATGGGAGAGGCAATTATAAAGGCAATACCCCGCTTTTACTTGCATCGGCCAAGGGGTACCTGGATGTGGTGAAGGTTCTGGTGGAAAATGGGGCCGACATCTACTTGCATCCTGGCGGTCAAAGCCCCTATAAAACAGCCAAAAAGCGCAAGCATAAAGAAGTCGCGGAGTATCTGAAATCCGTTCATGAAGAGAAGTTTGGCAAAAAGAATTACTCCATGCTGAATTAACGCCTAATGGGTCTGGCGATCTCTGGTTAAACCTCTCAAATTCTTTGCCATGGCCAGAACCGCTTTCTCAAACTGGTCTGGTTCTACTGCAAAGGTAAGCCGCAAGTAGCCCTTGGCGCCGCACCAGGATGAAGGCATCACGCTCACGCCGGCTTTTCTGAGCAGGTAGTCGGCCAGAGCTTCATCATCTTCGATCATCTCGCCCTCTGGACTGCGACAACCCATGTACGGCTTGGCGTTTGCGTAGAAGTAATAACCCGATTCTGGTGTGGAAAAGGTCAAAAGAGGGAGATGCCGCATCAGCTCCTGTGCTCTATCTCGCCGCTTCATTACTTCCTTGAGCAGGTTGGCGGTAACCGCTTCACGTTGTTCCATCACTCGACAGGCAACATGTTGAAGGCGAGGATTAACGCCCAATGTGGCGAACCGCTGTCGTTGCCCCAAGCGTTCAATAATGGGAACCGGGCCTGCGATATAACCAATCCTCAAACCAGCCAGGCCAAAATTCTTGGACATGCTGTTCACAACCATCACACGATCCTGAATTGCCTTGACGCCCGCTGGCCCCATGCAGGGTTCGCCGTTGAAGGTCAGCATGTTATAGGCTTCGTCGGAAAGCACTTTGATCTTGGGATGGCGGACCAGAACCTCCGCCAGATCCTCCAGCTCCTGCCTGGTGAAAACCGATCCTGTGGGATTGTTGGGATTGGTGATGATTAAAAGCCTGGTGCGCGGGGTAATGTGGCGTTCCAAAAGTTCAGGCGTCAGCTTAAAGCCATTCTTGGGTTTGGTGTGAATCAAGCTCAATTTAGCTTGGGTATATTTTATGATCTGGGGGAACTGGAACCAGTAAGGGGCAGGCAACAAAATCTCATCGCCAGCATCCAGTTCACAGGTTAAATAGTCGAAACAGGCTTGCATTGCGCCGTAGGTAACCAGAATATTTTCTGCTTTATGGGGAATCCCGAATTGGTTGACATGGAAACGGGCAATGGCTTCTTTAAGCTGGGGCAGACCGTGAAGCGGGGGGTACTCCGTCCATTCATCATAGGTTCCCGGCTCGCTCAGACACTGCTCCAGGAAGCATGGCACGGGAAAAAAGGGCGCGCCTGTTTCAAGAGGAACGGGTTTATTTGGGCTGTCGGTCTGAGCTGGACAGGTCAGCAGGTCTTGATGAAATAGGGCAGATCCCATAGTTGCGCCTCCTTCGGCTACACATATTGGCAATTTATTGGCCAAATGTGAAGCCCTTATGAAAAAAAAAAGAAATCCGTTGGGTTTTTCCGGCCCGGCTTGCCGATTTGTGCGCCTCATCACAAAAGGGCCTCTTCCCCGGGTCTCTCCATTTTTTCTCCATATTTGACCTGCATATTGGCCTTCAAGCGATACTCGGAAGGAGCGGCATTTGGAGAACGACCTTCTGTGCCTGCCCCGCTTCCCTAACATTTTCAAATGAATATGGAGA
The DNA here is from genome assembly GCA_050294955.1 of Holophagae bacterium. Taxonomy (GTDB): domain Bacteria; phylum Acidobacteriota; class Holophagae; order Acanthopleuribacterales; family Acanthopleuribacteraceae; genus JBNKOV01. The sequence goes on along the minus strand of JBNKOV010000034.1, from coordinate 5,782 downwards.
AACATATGCCAAGATCTGTAGCCCTGAATTTTTTGATTTTTACTGTCTTCGCCATGGTCGCCGCGCCTGTTTGGGCGCAGCTCACCGACACAACCCAAACCCCGAATGCTGCCGGCGAAGGCATCAAACTTTCACTGGATGAGCAGGTTGGCGCGGGGATTGGAGATATTGATACTCCAGACTCAGCGGCCTGGCTCATTAAACGCGATCCCTTTCGGGCGATTATGCGCGGGCGGCAGCTTTTTCAGCGTAAGTTCACCATGGATCAGGGGTTGGGCCCTCGTTCCGGCAGAGGTCACGGCGATATCGAGACCAATGGGGCCATTGGCGCTGGTCTGATCGACAGTTGCGCGGGCTGTCACGGGCGGCCAAGAGGGTCGGCCGGTTTTGGCGGCAATGTTTTCACCAGACCGGATAGCCGAGACGCCCCCCATCTTTTTGGATTGGGTTTGGTGGAGATGTTGGCCGATGAAATGACCACGGAATTGAGGCGGACGCAGAGACAAGCAAGGGACAGAGCCCGGCGCGACAACAGGCCCATTACGTTGCCTTTGCGCAGTAAGGGCGTGGAGTTTGGACGGATCACGGTTCACCCCAATGGCGATGTGGACGCCAGTCGCGTGTCGGGCGTTGATGAGGATTTGAGGGTAAAGCCCTTTTTTGCACAGGGCGGCGCATTTTCACTGCGCATGTTTTCTGTCGGCGCTTTTAACGCGGAAATGGGGCTGCAATCGCCTGATCCCGTTCTTCTGGCTGCTCATGAAGGAGGCCGAGAGGTTACCTTGTCCGGCATGGTGCTGGATGGTTCGCAAGACGGCATGTTCCCGCCTCCCGTAGACAGTCCCCTTGCCGATTCCGATGGGGACGGCGTTACAAATGAAATTGATCCCTCCCTCATCGATTTCATGGAATTCTACTTGCTGAACTATTTTAGGCCCGCCACTGGTCCCCAAACCCGGGCTGTAGATCAGGGCAGACGGCTTATGCGAGATATTGGCTGCACGGATTGCCACACTCAGGATCTGGTAATTGAACACGATCGACGTGTTGCCGATGTGGACACCCGCTTTGATGAAGCCAATGGCGGCTTCAATAGGCTTTTCGCCGTAGCGTCGCCCTTGTTTCGAACAGAAAATGACGGCAGCGGGTTTCCCGACCTGAAGTTGCCCCAAGGCAACCGGTATGTTGTTCGAGATATCTACACCGATTTGAAGCGTCACGATTTGGGTCCAGGTTTTTGGGAGCGTAATTTCGACGGAACGGTTACCAAGGAGTTTGTTACAGAGCCGCTTTGGGGCGTTGGTTCTACGCCGCCATACGGCCACGATGGCCGCAGTATTAATTTGCATGAGGTGATTCTCCGTCACGGAGGCGAGGCTTTGGCCAGCCGCAACCAATATAACGAACTGGAGCCAAGACGCCAGGAGGATATTCTTGCGCTGCTGGGATCTCTGGTTTTATTTGGCCCTCCAGACACGGCCTCTAATTTGAACCCAGCCGACAAGACCGATCCGCAATATCCATTCACGGGACATGGCAGTATTGATCTTTCGGTCCTGTTCAACGATCCAAGCGTCAAAGAATAGATTTCCGCTTCTCGATTGGCCCGCCTGGCGCGGGCCCTTTTTTTGTCCCACGGAACGAGTCGTCAATTCAAGAATCGGTTGATAACATGGCCGGTCAGGACCTTGCCAACAGAGCGTGTTCCTCTTTCAAATGCCTTCGCGTAATTTGAATCAACGAATGATGATTGCTGTTCACTTTTCTGGAAAATGGAAAGACGAGCCCGGTTTGATAATTCCTTTTGAGAAAAATAGAACGGAGGTCCGTTATTCCAAACCCTTTTAGGCTTTGCAAAATACCGTGGGATGTTTGAGAATTCCCTCAGCAAAAATGAGAAGGCGAATAGCTTTTTCCAGTTCCCTTTGAGAGTTGCAAGTGTGCTGACCAATATCTGAATTCCTGCTGGTAAATTTTTTCAGAGGGCAGATTTTGATAAACCATTTTAGAAAAATCGGCGGCCCTATTACTTTTTGCTAATTCCATGGGGAGAGTTCAAAAAGCAAATTCAAGTTTTAACCTCCTCATGGTAAGAGTTATTTCAGACCTGTTTATGCAAATCCCTTCTAAGAAAACGATTAAGGGCCTTACCTTTTCTATTTTCTTTTGGAAATCCAGAAAATGCGAATGCCTTTTGCTATTTCCTTTTTCAAAATGTGGATTGGCCAATCACTTCTGCAATCGAATTTTCGACATGGAAAATCACATGTGAGAATTGGCGGTCTCTTTTTGCAAAGGCAGAACCCGAATAGCACTTGGCGCGCGGACGGCGTTTATTTCCGGCGGTCCTGGCTTTCATCCCCCTTTCTCAAAAAAATGGCGGGAATGATCCGGCTTCTCCAGATTTCTGGGCGGGCATCTTCGAAACCTGTTTCTCATTTAGAACCTCCGAATGTGCTGTAAGCCTGTATTTTATCTGGTCACATCATTGTTTTTTTGATCAAATATCCTGCCCCATAATATTGAACTTTTCCAGTAACCCTGGGCTTCTGACGGAATTTTAGAAAACAGAATGGGCAAATTTCCCCCATTTTCAAATCATTGGAGTGCTTGTAAAGTTACCAGCCAATAGTTTAATATGTAGGGGATGAATTACGGGGGTTGTTTGAACGCAACCATCTCTTATGTCTTAGGTACATCTTTGTATTTATCTTGACGATTGTCCACATTATTTCGTTTTTGATTGGGCCGATGAATTTCCGGTCATTTTTCATTCATCCATCAAAGTCAGCACGAATTGAGGAAAGAAGAAGCAATGGTCTCCCTGCCGAAGGCCCGTGGCGCAGCCGATCCCTGCATCCTGGGCAAAAAAAGATCAACCGATCGCGATATCGCCGTTATCGGCATGGCTTGCCGGTTTCCCGGCGCCTCCGATTACCACGAATACTGGCTTAATTTAAGCCGCGGCGTTAGCAGTATCCGCGAGATCCCGGCGGAGCGCTGGGATCTGGAACGCTTTTATTCTCCGGACTTTGAGCAACCCAACAAGAGCGTGAGCAAGTGGTGCGGCATCCTGGACGGCATCGACCGTTTTGATAATCGGTTCTTTCAAATCTCTCCCCGAGAAGCGAAACAGATGGACCCCCAACAACGGCTTCTCCTGGAGGAAACTTGGACCTGCATTGAGGATTCCGGGGTGGGTCTGGAAGTGCTGCAAAACAAGCGAACTGCTGTCTACGTGGGCGTTATGGCCTCGGACTATCATCAGGTGGCTTGCCAGCCCGATGTGGATCTGGACAGTTACACGGCCATTGGCAATTATGACAGCATTCTGGCCAATCGGATCTCCTATACTTTCGGGTTTAGCGGTCCCAGTCTCTCGGTGGATGCGGCCTGCGCTTCTTCTCTGGTGGCCATCAGTCAAGCCCGGGAAGTGCTGTTGAGTGGAAGCTGCGGCTTTGCTTTGGCAGGCGGCGTGAGCCTGAATTTCCATCCCTGGAAAAATATCTCATTCTCCAAATCGCGGATGTTCAGCCCAGAAGGGCTCTGCAAGACCTTCGACAAGGACGCCAACGGTTACGTGCCAGGCGAAGGCGTTGGCATCTTGCTGCTACAACCCCTGGCCCGGGCTTTGGCGGAGGGGCGTTACATTCACGGCGTCATCTCGGGTTGCGCAACCAGCCATTCCGGACGCACCCGATCCATTACCGCGCCAAAGGTTGGCGCACAAAGGGATCTGATACTGGAGACCTATCGGGACGCGGGCGTGAGCCCCAGGGAAGTCACCTATGCTGAAGCCCATGGCACTGGAACCTCCCTTGGCGATCCCATTGAGGTGGAAGCGCTCAATCAAGCGTTCCATCACCATACACAAGACAGGCATTTCGCTCGAATTGGGTCAGTTAAAACCAATATCGGTCATCTTGAAGCCGCCGCAGGGGTTGCTGGCGTCATCAAAGTTCTGCTCATGATGCGCCACCGGCAAATTCCACCCAGCCTCCACGTGAAAACCATCAACCCAATCATCAACTTTGAGGATTCCCCTTTTCAGGTGGCCACTAATCTAACATCATGGGAGCCAGCCTCTGAGAATCTGCCTCTAAGAGCCTCCGTCAGTTCCTTTGGGTTTGGCGGCGCGCTGGCCCATGTGCTGCTCACCGAGGGCAGAGAAACTCGGGCTCAGCCTGAACCCCAACTCTGCATGGGCGGCGTGTTCATGTTATCCGCCCGCTCGGAAGCGGCGCTCAACAGTCTTTTCGAAAAATGGCAACGCTTTGTGGACACCCCCCATTTTCAAAGCGCAAGCATGTCCGATATTTGCGGGGTTCTCGCTACGGGTCGCAAGCATGAGGTCTATCGCATGGGCGTGCTTGTGGAAGATAAGGCGAGTTTGAAGTCTTACCTGGCGGGCGAGGCGCCCACTTTCTACAAGAGTAATCCGGGAAGATGGTGTCTGCGTTTGGGTCGTTTGACCTGGCCAGGCTTTGCGCCCATCCAAGATCTGGCCTTGCGAGAAGGCGGCTTCAAGCAACATCTGGAAAACACCCTGGCCAGGCTTGAAGCCCTTGACGTGTTCCCCGACGTGTTCGAGCGTTTCAAGAACGAGACCTGGACCGACAGAGAAAAACCGCTCTTCTCCTTTGCAGTTGCCTATGCGCTGGTTAGGGCGCTGGGAGACTCGGGTTTCGAGCCGGACCTCTTTGCCGCGGAAGGCCCGGGCTCCTGTCTCGGTCTTGCCCTGAGCGACATGATCCCCACTCAGGATGTTCTCGCGGTTCTGGCTGGCAAGAAACAAGTAGAAGATATTTGCCTCAGCCGCCCCCGCGTCCCCTTCTACGACCCGGTAAATGGTCAGACCATTCGACCCTATCATTTCAGCACAACCTACCTCCGCTCCCTCACAACGGGACTTGGCGTTGAAGACGTCGTTTTAAAGGAATCCATCGGTCGGGCCAGGCTGTTGTTGCGCAATCAGTATACCTTCATCAAGTTTGTGGATGAATGGAATTTGCTGTTGCATCCCACGGGAAGAGATATCAGGCGCATGCTGGACGATTCGGGGCTTATCAGCGACAAAGCCCGTTCCGGCGACCGCCTGTTGTTGCTCATGGTCCTGGAATGCTGTCTTCGCAAACTCAGCCGAAAATGGGACTTAACCCCGCGCAACCCAACGGGAGACGAACGATTCGGCGAGCTGCTGGATCTAACAGTAGACGGCATTTTACCCGGGGAATCGTTGGTGGAACTGCTCACCTCGGAGCAGCCCAATCTAGAAAACATCGCCGCCATTTTAGAAAACCGTCAGGACCGGTTAAACCCCAAGAGACCTTACCCGCTATTGCGCCAATACAACAGATTGCTCCCTGAAATTGAAGACGTGGCGGCCTGGTTGCGGAAAATGGAAACGACGCCTGGAACCCGTCTGGACGTGGAGCATGTGCTGGAGTTGGGTGAAATCAAAGGCAGCGCAAAGGCTCGAAGCCTCATAAGGGTCACCCACACCACGGCCATATGTCCAACGTTTCGCCGAATCCTATTAGAGCTGTGGCGCGTAGGCGCTCCCATCGTCTGGGAACCCCTCTATCCGGATTCCAGCTTTCGCTGTCTGCCCCTTCCCACCACGGTTTTTGAACCCGAGCCCTTTTGGATCACCATGGGGGGCGTGCTATCGGGACAACCCAAACCGGTCCAAGATGATCGACTGTATTTCCACGAACCGAGTTGGGTCAAACGGGATCATTTAAACCATGTGCGCGATCTCTCAAAAGTGGCCTGTTTGGTT
>JBNKOV010000033.1:0-16047 GCA_050294955.1 Holophagae bacterium | reverse complement strand
GCAATTTATAAAAGCTGTCTTCGTCTGTGTACTTACAAAGGGCCAGTGCGTGATCCACCAGGCTTTCAATGCTCTCCGGGCTGAGATCACAACTTGAGACAGAGGCGCGACGACCGTTTTTCGAGACGGTTAAAAAGATGCCATAGGACTCGGCCTCTGAGAGTTGTTCAATTTCCCCATTGCGAATCTCAACGTCGAATTCTGTTTTCTGGTGAATGTCGGCCACGGCGGTTGTCGCGCCTTTGCTCATGGCTGTTTCAACCACTTTAGAGGTCTTGTCCTCTAAATCCCTGGTGTTGACGTATTGGTTCATGTCTGTTGGCCTCCCACGGTCATTTCAGAAATTTTGACGGTAGGGAGTCCTACGCCAACGGGAACGTTCTGGCCTTTTCCACAGGTCCAGATTCCAGCGCTCATTTGGAAATCCGATCCCACCATGTTCACCTTGCTCAACACATCGGGGCCATTGCCAATAAGGCTCAGGTTCTTGATGGGATGAACAATTTTACCGTCCTCCACAAGCCAGGCTTCGCTGGGCACGAAAATAAAATTCCCATTGCTGATGTCCACCTGGCCGCCTTTAAATGTCTTACAGAAAATACCCTTGGCGGTTGATTTGATAATTTCTTCTTGCTCGTATTTGCCGTCCAGCATGTAGGTGGTTCTCATTCTGGGTTTTGGCTGGTATCTGTACGATTCTCGTCTACCGTTGCCGGTGCTCTCTCTATCGAAATAGCGCGCCGACATTTCATCGTACATGTAGGACACCAGGCGACCGTTTTCAATGAGGGTGGTTTTGCTGGAGTTGTTCAGCTCGTCGTCGATGTTGATGGAGCCTCGCTCATTGGGCACCGTGCCATCGTCGATGATGGTGCATTGGGGGTCCGCGACCATTTCCCCGATGCGGCCGGAATAGGCCGAGGTGCCTTTGCGGTTGAAGTCCGCTTCCAAAGGATGGCCAATAGCCTCGTGCAGGAGGATGCCTGAGTCGCCTGGAGCGAGGATCACGGGCAGCATGCCTGCTGGCGCCTGACGGGCCTCCAGCAGTAGAACCGCTTCTTTTGCAGCATTTTCAGCCCATTCTTTCACCCGTTCTTCTGTTAGAAACGAGAAACCCACGCGACCGCCGCCCCCCGATTGGGCCTTTTGCCGTTCTCCCCCGTTTTGGGCGATAACCGATAAGTTGAACACCAGAAGGGGCTGTTCATCAAAAACGAGCTGGCCACGGGAGTCGGCCATCATCAGGGAACGAACCTCGTCTTTAAGGGAAATGACGACTTTGGTTACCTTGGGGCTGTATTTTCGCGCGTACTGGTTTGCTTTGTTAATCCATTCAATCTTCCGATCCAACTCCACATCCGTTGTGGGATCGGTGACATGATAATAATTGGTGGGAGTTTTGGGCGTCATCCGGTAAGCTTGTTCAGAGCCTTGATCAGCCGCAATAGCCGCAGCCGTTTGAGCAATTTCCATGAAGCTGGACGCTTCCAAGCGCTCCGTGTAGGCGTATCCGGTTTTCTCGCCTTTCACAACCCGGACGCCGATCCCTTTTTCCACCGTGTGTCCGGCGCTCTTAAGAATGCCTTCTTCCATGGTTAAGGTATTGAATTGAGAGCATTCTCCAAATATATCTGCAAAGTCGCCGCCCTTGCTCATGGCGGTTTGCAACATCCTGTTAATCAGCTCGTGACTCAGGCAAAAACGATCCAATGACATGAGCGCCTCCTGGGTTGAAACTCTACCATAATTTCATGAGTTGGTGACAGCCTTTTGATGTTGAATATAGCGCTGAGTTTCATTGAATTTAAGGCTAGGGATTAAAACGTAGCCTTGTTGAAAGCGTCTGCCTGTTGAGGACATTGCCCTCTCCACCTCAACAGATGATCGGCAAGGGTGAGCAGGACCATGGCTTCGCCAATGGGCACGAACCTGGGCAACAGGCAGGGGTCGTGGCGTCCCTTGGTGGATATGCTTGTTTCATTGCCATCTCGATCTACGGTTTCCTGGGGTTTGGAAAGGGAGCTGGTGGGTTTGACGGCTGCTCTTACCACGATGGGACTTCCACTTGTAATGCCGCCCAACATGCCGCCATGATGGTTGGTCCTAGATTCCACCTTGCCGTCCTGCATGAACAACAGGTCGTTATTTTCCGATCCTCGCATGCCCGCCACGGCAAATCCAGAACCGTATTCAAATCCGGTGACCGCAGGAATGGACAGCAGGCCCGCAGCCAGGCCCGCTTTTAATTTGTCGAAAACGGGCTCGCCCAAACCTGCCGGGGCGCCTTGCACCACGATTTCGGCGATGCCGCCTATGGAGTCCTGGTCCTTTCTTGCCCCATCGATGAGGTCTATCATGCGGGCGGCGGCCTCTGGATCGGGACATCTCACGATATTGGATTCCACCTGATCGATTGTTATGTTCAGAGGGTTGGGGATATTGGCTTTAATGTCGCCAATCTGCTTGACGTAACCCACCACTTCTATGCCGTGGCTGGACAGGAACTTTCTTGCAACAGCGCCAGCCGCCACTCGGGCAGCGGTTTCCCTGGCTGAGGATCTGCCGCCCCCGCGATAATCGCGAAATCCGTATTTGGCGTCATAGGTGTAATCTGCATGGCCTGGCCGATATTTGTCTTTAATATTGCTGTAGTCGCGAGAGCGTTGGTCCTGGTTTTCTATGAGAATGGCGATGGCGGTTCCTGTCGTTCGTCCCTCAAAAACGCCGGACCAGATTTGAGCCGTGTCCGATTCCTTGCGCTGAGTGGTGATCTTGGACTGGCCCGGTTTTCTTCTATCCAAGTCTGGCTGCAGGTCTGCTTCGGTTAAGGGCAGTCCTGGGGGACAGCCGTCGATAATCACCACATTGCCTCTTCCATGGCTTTCCCCTGCGGTTGTTACGCGGAACAGTTGTCCGAATGAGTTTCCTGCCATTATTGCTTCCTCAGTGTGTTGCTTTACTCGCGAGCGCTATTTTTAATTGTACACCCGTTTTGTGATGATGATGACGTTTTTCTGTAGCTTTGTATGCATACGACTGGTTTTTTGACACCAGCCAATTGGGATCGGATTGTAACCGGAAAGCGCATGGGCGTGAACCCCAAACCTTGGAAAATGGATTGATTGATAGAGCCTCGGACTCCCCGGCGGCTTCGATTGCGTTGGTGCGCTGGTGGAATATGGCCCAATTTGGCGGATCGCTGGGAAGGGTTTACGTAAAAAATTTTACCAAAAGCAATATGCTGCTTCCCTTCCGAGGTTGAGGTTGTTAGAATAGGCGATTTTATATACCGGTAAACGGTGTGTGGAGGTTGCCATGGTCGCGTTAATCGAAAAATACCGCTCATTTCTTTCCCTCACTGACAAGACACCCATCATTTCTCTGCATGAGGGAAATACGCCTTTAATTCCAGCCCCCAGATTGTCTGAAATGGTTGGAGCAAATGTGTACCTTAAATTTGAAGGCGCCAATCCAACAGGGTCTTTCAAGGACCGCGGCATGACCATGGCTGTTTCAAAGGCTGTGGAAGAGGGTTCCCGCGCCGTCATGTGCGCGTCTACAGGCAATACTTCTGCTGCGGCAGCGGCATATGCGGCCAGGGCCGGGATTAAATGCATCGTTTTAATTCCGGAAGGCAAGGTGGCCATGGGCAAACTTGCTCAGGTTGCCGTGACAGGGGCCTCTGTGGTTTCCATTAACGGAAACTTTGATCAGGCTCTTGATATGGTGCGTTATTTAACGGATCGTTATCCCATTGCATTGGTGAATTCCATCAATCCCTATCGAATGGAAGGCCAGATGACAGGCGCGTTCGAAGTTGTGGACGAGCTGGGGTTTGCGCCAACCTGGCAGGCCATGCCGGTTGGAAACGCGGGGAACATCACAGCTTACTGGATGGGGTATCAGCGCTACCATGAGGCTGGAAAGAGCCAATCGCTTCCCCGCATGATTGGGTTTCAGGCCGCAGGCTCTGCGCCGTTGGTGCTGGGGCATGCCGTGGCGCATCCCGAAACCATCGCGACGGCCATTCGAATTGGAAATCCTGCAAGAGGGGACCAGGCGCTCGCCGCCGCTCGGGATTCTGGCGGGGCCATAGACTCTGTAACAGATGAAGAAATTTTAGAGGCCTATCGCATTCTCACTTCGAAAGAAGGCGTGTTTTGTGAACCGGCGTCTGCATCTGGAGTCGCCGGTATTTTGAAGCGATGCAAAACCCAGCCCTTCGATAAAGACGACACCATTGTGTGCATTCTCACTGGTCATGGGTTGAAAGATCCTCAGACTGCCATCGACATGACAAGCGAACTGGTTGCCGTTGATCCAGACGGAGATGTATTGGCCAGACATTTGGGGCTGTCCTAATGATTACTGAGGTGCTGGCGCCCGCCTCGACGGCTAATTTAGGGCCGGGTTACGACCGTTTGGGGTTGGCGCTCAAGAAGTATGTCAAGGTAACCGCAAGACCAGCCGCCTCTTGGAATGTCCAGACCCGAGGATTTGGAGACGGCATTCTTCCCACCGATGGCCGCAATTTGATCGCCATGATCTACACAGACACCTGCACGGATCAGGGCTGGTCTGCTGAACCCCTGGACCTGCTTGTGGAAAATGATATTCCCACGGAGCGGGGTCTGGGCAGCAGCTCAACGGCCGTTGTGGCAGGCGTGGTTCTGGCTTTTATGCGACATTGCTCGTCTAAATTCGAGAAGAAAGACATTTTTGAAATAGCCTGTGAATTTGAAGGACACCCCGACAATGTAGCGCCAGCTATTTTTGGCGGACTTCAGGATTCATCCCGAAGCGACAAGGTCTGGTTGGCCGAAACAAGGGTGTTGGATCCTCGCATCCGTCTTGCGGTGGCCATCCCCAGAACCTTTGCAAACACCAAAAAAATGCGTGGCCTGGTTCCCGCCAGCTTTACTGAGGAACAGGAGGCCGCCACGGAAAAAGCAGTGGAGACGTTGCTTCGCGGCCTGGCTTCAGGTGATCGCTCAGCCCTGAAAGCGTCTGAGTGGGATGTGAAACATCAACCCTATCGCTTCCCCGCGTTGGCGGAGTCAAAACGCCTCTATGATTTATTTAGAGAAAACCCAACGATTGCGGGCGCCTTTTTATCGGGCGCGGGACCGACGGTTGGCGGGTGGTGTTTTCTTGATGATCTGGCGGCGGTCGGGAAGCTGCGCGAGCTGGCGGGTAATGCGGACTTTGAAATCCTAGAGCCCGACACCTCAGGCGTTCAAATGAAAAACATGGAATAGGTTCAAAACTGGTAGAGTTGTGCGATGAATCGGGTTTGCAATAACCCGCAAGTGGGGCAACATGATCATAAAAATCGATCTGTTGCGTGCGGTGAGGGCCGTAGGCGCAGTTATATTGCAAGGAGGTTCAGGTGAAGAAATTTAATGTAGCGATTTTAGGAGCCACCGGAGCGGTGGGCCAACGGTTTATTCAACTGTTGGAGGGACATCCCTGGTTTACCATAGGCGCACTTTGCGCCTCGGATCGTTCGGAAGGAAAGACTTATGGAGAGGCGGCCACATGGCGTCTGCCTACTGCGCTTCCTGAGACGATTAAGGCCATGAGGGTGCATGCCTGTAAGCCTGATGGCTTGAAGGTTGATTTTGCGTTTTCCGCCTTGCCGAGCGATTCCGCCAAAACCGTTGAGCCAGCTTTTGCTGAAGCGGGCATCCCCGTTGTTTCCAATGCATCCGCCTGGAGAATGGGCGAGGACATCCCCCTGCTCATTCCCGAAGTGAATCCCGAGCATACTGCTATGATTGAGGTTCAGAGAAAGAACAGGGGATGGAAGGGTTATATTGTAACCAACCCCAATTGCGCCACCATTGGCCTGGTTCCGCCCTTAAAAGCGTTGCACGACGCTTTTGGCGTTGAAAAAATCATGGTGACCACCATGCAGGCTACGTCTGGCGCGGGTTATCCCGGACCTCCCATTGAAGTGATCGGCGACAATGTGGTGCCTTTCATCAACGGAGAGGAAGATAAAATTGAAACGGAACCCCAGAAGCTCCTGGGCAAATGGGACGGTGAAAAGCTTAACTTTGCGGACATGGTGATTTCTTCACAGGCCACCCGGGTTCATGTCTCCGATGGTCATTTGGAGTCGGTGAGTTTCTCATTGCGAGAAAAGCCGTCTGTAGACGAAGTGATTGCTGCAATGGCGTCTTTCACCGGTATTCCTCAGGAAGCGGGTCTGCCCTTTGCGCCGAAGAATCCGGTGATTGTCAGTAGGGAAGCGGACCGGCCTCAGCCCAAGCTGGATCGGGACGCGGAAAACGGCATGGCGGTTACGGTTGGCCGGGTGCGGGAATGTCCGTTGCTGGGTTATAAGATGATGGTGTTGTCGCACAATACGGTTCGCGGCGCGGCAGGCGCAGCCATTTTAAACGCAGAGCTTTTGGCGCATCAGGGCTACCTCTAAATCACGGATCAGATGCAGGCGTCGCGAAAGATAACCCTGTTGTTTTGAGGGGCGCTTTGCATTGGATTAAGTTAGGCCGGTTTCAGGTGATTGACCGGCCTTTTCTTCCATCTCATAAGCTCGTCAGTTTAGTCCAAATTAACCCTGTTGGTTGATCATAGGGCTAATTCTGCGGTAGAAGAGGTTTCTGGCGGGCGGCCCCGAAGCTCTTTTAAAAAAGAGCCCGAAAAAAACAGGTTAATGGTATAGAATCAACCTGTTCGCTACGATCTCGGCTGTAAGCAACAGTAAGGGGTTTGTTCATGCCAAAGCGGGACTATGCCTATTTCGATTTTACCACCAGCCTTTGCAGCACCTGTCTCAGGCGGGTTGACGCCAAGATTCTATTCCAAAATGACAAAGTGATCATGCGTAAAAATTGTCCCAGCCATGGCGGGCAGGACGTGCTGATTTCCACTGACATACCCTACTACCTCAGTTGCAGAACCAGTTTAAAGCCAGGAGAAACCCCGCTTCATTTCCACACGCCAACCCGTTTTGGCTGTCCATATGATTGCGGTCTGTGCCCCGACCATGAGCAACATTCCTGCTTAACCGTTTTAGAAGTCACAGACCGCTGCAATTTGCGATGCCCCACATGTTACAGCGCTTCAGGGCCAGACGTAGGCCGTCATTTGGAAATGGAAGAGATCGAAGCGCGGTTGGACGCGGTCGTCGCCTCGGAAGGCCAACCCGATATTGTCCAAATCTCTGGCGGCGAGCCCACCATCCATCCCAGGTTCTTCGATATCCTAGACGCAGCGAAACGCAGGCCCATTCGGCACCTCATGCTAAACACCAACGGTGTCCGAATCGCTTCTGAGCCCGATTTTGCAAAACGACTCGCCCAATACGCGCCCGCATTCGAAGTATACCTCCAATTTGACGGTCTGGACGCAGGCGTGCTTCAAAACTTAAGAGGAGCCGATCTTTCGACGGTAAGAATGAAGGCCCTCGCTCATTTGGAGGAACAGGGACTCTCCACCACACTGGTGGTTACGCTGAAACGGGGCTTGAACAATCAGCTCATTGGCGAGGTGATTGACTTCGCTCTGCAATATGAATGTATTCGCGGTATAACCTTTCAACCCATACAGATAGCGGGCCGCGTCGAAGGTGTGGATCCGGCTTTGGAGCGTTATACGCTGAGCGAAGTGCGTCGCGATATTCTGAGCCAGCATCACCTGTTCAAGGAACAGGACATCATCCCCGTTCCCTGTAATCCCGATGCGCTGGCCATGGGTTACGCTCTCAAATTAAATGGCTCTGTTCAGCCCTTATCGGATTTTACAGACCCCAGCTCTCTGTTGACGGATGCAGGAAACACCATAGTTTTTGAAGGGGAGCCTGCGGTGCGAGAAGCCTTTTTTCAACTCTACTCTACGGCCATGCCCGCGATGGGAACGGCTGGCGCTCTTAAGAAAATGCTGTGTTGCATTCCAGGTATTTCGGCCCCCAACATCAGCTATAAACAGGTATTTCGAGTGGTCATCATGGCCTTTATGGACGCCTGGAATTTTGACGTGCGCGCCATTAAAAAGTCCTGTGTACACATGGCGACTGGAGATGGGAAAATGATTCCGTTTGAAACCATGAACCTCTTCTACAGAGATGGCAAGCGGCAACGGCTTGCTCAATTGCAACAGGCCTATGACCCCGCCAATTTCCCGGTTTAAAAGGAGCCTGGTTTGCAACTTCCCTGGAACCTACATCTTGGCTCGGTTGTGCTTTCATCCCATCTGCTCTTTGAGATATTGGCCTTTCTGGCGGGTTTTCGCTATTATCTCTATCACCGCAAAAGTCAGGGCGACGCTATAAGCGACGACAAGCGTTTGTCGATCATTATCGCAGCCGTTTTGGGCGCCTGGTTGGGGTCCAGGTTCCTGGCTATTTTGGAGCATGGCGCGTTAATACACGGCTTTCGTGATCTCATGGTCCTTCTGGTTTCATCGAAAACCGTTGTTGGCGGCCTGTTGGGCGGTTTGATCGGCGTGGAGATCGCCCGAAAGATGATTGGTGAAAAGCGTTCTTCGGGTGATTTATTCACCTATCCCTTAATCCTGGGCATGATCATTGGGCGCATGGGATGTTTTCTGAGCGGTGTAAATGACGCCACCCATGGCCTGCCTTCCAATTTGCCCTGGGCCATGGATCTTGGGGATGGTCTGATGCGGCACCCCACAGCGCTCTATGAAATGATCTTCCTTTTGGGCCTGGCATTTTTCCTACGGCTGGTAGATAGAAAGTATGAGTTGGAAAATGGATTTCGATTCAAACTGTTCATGACCGCTTATCTGGCCTGGCGGCTGTGGGTAGACAGCTTAAAGCCCTCAGAGCCAATGCTTTTTAGCCTCAGCGCTATTCAACTTGCCTGTGTTTTGGGGTTGTGCTATTATCGGAAAGCGCCCTTTATATTATTTAAGACCGTTCTAATGTCCGGTCGTAAGGCGAGCGTTTAAATTGATTATCATCAGAATGCTTTTATATTATCTGGCCGGATTGATTCTTATAGATCTTATCGGCGCCATTGGTGAATCTCTTTCCCTTTTCCCTGGCGACAGCGTACTGGGCGTTTTCATTTATTTCCCTATACTTGTCATGATCGGATTGTTTTCCTATTCGATTTATCAGGGAAACGAGGATCCGGAAAATCGAAAATATTGGATTATTGGAGGCATTCTGGTCTTCCTCATTGGGTCGCCGGCCTGTTATTTAAACCTTTCTTTCTTCTTGTAGGCGCTGATCGTGAAAAAGGGGCCAGGGATTTTGGTTCCCCGGCCATTCTTGAGGAGTCTTAAAGAGAGTCACAGGATAAAACGTTTGAATCGGGGTCGTAGGCCAGGCTGGGATGGGTGATATTGGTTACGCAAAAGGTGACCTGAACGTTCCCGCTTGCGGTTTCGGCGGTTTGAATCAGCGTGGATCCATCGGCGCTGGTGACGCCTGTCGCCATTTCATTGTAGCTGCCTGAAAAGCTGCCGCTTATTATGGCGCCCTGAACCGGCGCCCCCGTGTTGTCGAGCAACGAAACGGTGGCCGTACCATATTTCTGGCCCTTTCCCGCGGTCTGACTTCCGGCTGTGAGGGCGCTAATAAACATGGTGGAGGCCTGGCCCACTGAATCTGTTGTGGCGAATGCTACATCGCTATAAGCGGAATCGCCGCTGGAATTATAGGCTTTCACCCTATAGTAATAGGTGGTGTCGCCTTGAAGGCCTGTGTCATTGAAGGCGACGGAGGATTGGCTGGCGACAGCTATTTGGGAAAAGGCGGTCCCATCAGGGGATCGCTCGATCTTAAAGCCGGTTTCGTTGTTTGCATTGTCTGTCCAGGACAGGTTAATGCTTGTGGCGCCGGCGCTTGTGGCGCTGAGGCCCGATGGCGCGCTGGGGGGCGTGGGGGGCGCTTGGGTGGTGTAGCTGTCTAAATTGTCGAATATCCAGGTGTCGCCGGTTTGGGTGTTGGGTGCGAAAAGAACCACCATATTGTCTATGGACCCGTCTCCCGTTCCTGAGTCGGGTTGATCCAAGTAGTTGAGTTCTATACGTTCCCAGGCGTTTGAAATGTGGGTTGTTCCCTGATATCGGCTGTGACGCCCAGTGGGGAAGTTTTCAGCGGTGGCCAAAGAACTGTCTTCGAGTTGGATGAGAATTTGGGAACCAACTGGGGCTGTTGTGTAGATGTCCATAAATAATCGTCATGTTCTTTCAACATATTCGGAGCCGTCCGGCGCCGCCGGAGGTTTCGTAAAATAGGGTGTCGTATAGCTGTGCGGCGTTCCGAATGTATTGGCCCGCAATAGCTGAGGGGTTAAGGCCTGAGCTGTCCGGGTTGGGGATTTCGCTTAAGCTGCCCGTTGATGAAACCACTGACGAGGCGGCTGGCTCATCGAAATTTTCGAATGAGAAATCATAATGGAGCGCAGGGTTGACGTAAACATTGATGGCCATCTGACTAGAGCCGCAGGCATTGTCCAAATTGGCCACAACCTGGCCGCTTGTGTCGGCCCAGTCAACTGTGATGGCGTTCGTCCCCTGGCCCGAAATTATGCTTGCCCCATTGGGAACCGACCAGGTGAACGACGTTCCCGCTGGCGCATTGGATATGGTGTATACCTCTCCTTTTGCCTGATTTGGAATATCTCGCCGGCCACTGATTGAGGGGAAGTTTCCATCGTAAACTCTTACGTAATCCACTTCCAGCACCTGAGGGAAAAGGGTGGTTTCATCGGGATTGCCCGGCCAGTTGCCGCCCACCGCCAGGTTTAAAATAAAGTGGAACCGCTCTTCAAATGGCCAGAACTCGGGCTGAATCTCGTCTGGCGTCAGTGTATTAAAAAGGACGCCGTCTACGTACCAGCGTATTTCATTGGGATCTTTTTCTATGGCAAAGATATGGAAGTCGTCTGTGAAACGTTGCCCGCCAAACAGTTTAAAGGAATTACCACTAAATTGGTGAGTGGGATCGCCATAGTGCAGGGTTCCGTGGACCTGGCTGGGCTCATGGCCTATATTTTCCATGATATCAATTTCCCCACTTTTTGGCCAACCGCCGTAAACTGAATCGGTTGGCATCATCCAAAAGGCGGGCCAAATTCCCTGTCCAATGGTCATCTTAATGCGGGCCTCAAATCGGCCGTGGGTAAAATCAGCCTTGCCCATGCTCCTCATTCTTGTGGAAGTATAGTTTTTGCCTCTATAGTTTTCTTCACGAGCTGTAATCTTCAAGACGCCATCTTCAACTGTCGCGTTTTCAGGTCGATAGTATTGAAGTTCATTGTTGCCCCATCCAGAACCGCCCGTTTGGAAACTCCAATTCGCCTCATTTACAGCCTGGCCGTCAAACTCATCGGACCAAACCAGGTTGGGGCATTGGGCTGCGACCTGTTGCATATTCATTATCCATGCTGCGAACAGAAAAGCGGATACGGCGGCGTTGGTCCTGCTAGGCATGTTGGGTCTCCTTCCTGGTGGGTTTGGTCAATGGGCGTTCCCAGTTGTATTGCTGCATGCGGCAATTTTGAGACTCTCATGATGAGAGGCCATTTTAATCAGCTAAGATTTACAAAACCTACGATCTCTTACGCCACCCCGCAACAGGAATGTTTCATGCTGCGGGCGCCCTCTGTGGGGTTGGGGCCGTTCAGGGGTAAAGATGTCCCAAGAAACTCTATTTTATAGGTTTCAAAGGTCGTCTTTTCGGACGCATTCAGATTCTATTGACACGAGACTGCCTCGCGGCAATGATTCATGCTGGGCATTGTATCATGAAATCAGGCAGAATTTGGAAAAAATGTCTTGCGCTGTCAGTCTGTGGGTGTTTTTTGATCGTTACCTTATTGAAATAAACTGTTTCCGTTGAAAGCTGGCTTGAACATCCCACCGCTTTCTTGAGTTTCCACTATTTATTGGGTCCTTCTTAAAAATAAAGGCCTTCCAAACGGGTTGGAAGGCCGGATGTCCTATGGACGCCTCTCTCATGAAATCAGGCATGTATGCAGCTATTCAGGTTAATGCAGCCATTCATTGTCGCCTTCATCTGAAAATTCAATTATGGGGTGCGCCCCTGGCAGGGTGGGCTTGTGCGGCGCCTGGTTTAATTGCCAGATATTGGTTGCCAGGGTAGTCTCCGTTCGACCGTTCTTTTGTTTAACGAGTCGCAAGGGCAGCGCCAGTTCGTCGCTCCAAAAGACAGTGTAACGGGCGTCGCCCACCACGCCTTCATAGCGGGTGACATTCCGTGCAGCTATCTGGTCTTTGCCGGTTTCCTTCAATTGCGCCAGCCAGGTCTTGCCGGGGATTAAATGGGTCACCTTCTCCCATGAAATACGGTGGCCCAAGACCTCCAGGTCTTTAGGCAGATGTACAATTAAATGTCCTTTTTTCAAACGGGAAAAACGAACGCCCTGGGGGGTCATTTCCCAGATATGAAGCCAGGTTGCCGCCAGATCCCGTTTTTCAACCCGGTTGTCCTGTCTGAAAAAAAGCCATTTTTCCTCCTCGACCTTTTGGCCGGTGACGTCGTTCAGGGTCTGGGTTTGAAACTCGCAAACCAGCGGGGCCGGAGCTTCTGCGCTGGGGCCTGCAAATAGTAGAAAAACCATAAAGAGCATAGTCAACCTCGAAAAGGCGCGTGGGTTTGCCACGCGCCTGTCTATTGTTTTGGGTAGATGTTAGCGCATGAAGATCGCGGTGCGCATGACGTGGAAAATAAAGTTCTGTTCCAATACGCCATTCACCATTTCGGAGCCGGGTCCAATGGCGAAAATAGCCACGTCTTCGGCTGAGTGAGTTTCGCTGCTCATGGGCACAGCCGCTTCCTGGCGGTATTCGGAATCGGTGGTGTCGATTTCGGTGAGGTCAGGGCGCTGGCCGCCAACGTAACCGGGACCGTTGAAGTAGCCCAGGGTGGTCATGGGCATGCCGGTCGCGTCGGTTTGGTAGGCGTTGGCGGGCAGGCCAGAGCCGTCATTGCTGATAACATTGCCAAGAATGTTGTTGCCGCGAGTGGGATAGCCGCCAATGGTGAATACGTGGCTATGGTCGGCAGTTACGAGGATCAGGGTTTCTTCAAGATCCACATTCTCAACCGCATAGCGAACAGCGTCGGAAAAGGCGATGGTGTCTGTCAAAGCCCGGTAGGCGTTGCCAGCATGGTGACCGTGGTCGATGCGGCCGGCTTCCACCATGAGGAAGTACCCGTCTTCGTTTTTGGAGAGGATTTCCAGAGCCTTGCCGGTCATCTCGGTCAGAGAAGGTTCTCCGCCCGTGTCGCCAGCGCGATCCACTTCGTACTCCATGTGGGAGCGTTCGAACAGGCCGAGCAGGTGCTCAACATTGCTGCCCAATGCGTCAAAGCCTTCGCGATCGTATACATAGGCCGCATTGTTGTATTTATTCATCCATTCTTGAGTGAGGTTGCGACCGTCCGTTCTGCTGCCCATGCTGCCCGCATCTTCAGGATCTTCTACGGAAGCGGGGTAGAAATATCTGCGACCGCCGCCCATGGCGACTTCGAGGCCGTCTCCGTAGGGGAAATCAATTAATTGGGACGCAATGTCGGGGTATCCCGCTTTCTTGGCGTCGGCTGGCAGGTTGCTGTCAGCTTCCCAGTTACGTTCGGGGGAGTGGGCGTAACAGGCGGCGGGGGTTGCATGGGTGATGCGAGCCGTTGAAATTACGCCGGTAGATTTACCAATCAACTCGGACACTTCAACCAGGTTGAATACGGAAGCGCCAATGGCGCTGCGGGCGTCGCCGCGAAGGGCGGAATCGCTTACGCCGATAACGCCTGCTTTGGTTTTAAGGCCGCTCATCATGGCGGTCATGGTGCCTGCGGAGTCAGGGGTCTGTTGGTTGGTGTTGTATACTTTGGACAGGGCGACATGGGGGAACTCTTCGAAGCTGAGTTTGTTCTCTTCGCCGGATTGACCCTTCTGCTGACCCTCAAGAATGCGCGCCGCG
Source organism: Holophagae bacterium (assembly GCA_050294955.1). Classification (GTDB taxonomy): domain Bacteria; phylum Acidobacteriota; class Holophagae; order Acanthopleuribacterales; family Acanthopleuribacteraceae; genus JBNKOV01. The sequence goes on along the minus strand of JBNKOV010000033.1, from coordinate 2,106 downwards.
GTGATGGTGCTGATTCCCATGCCGTCACCAATAAAAAGGATCACGTTTTTTGCCTTGCCTTCTACCTTCTTTTTGTTCTTAACAGCGGCCAGGTTTTCCATCAGCTCGTGTTGTACAGTTTCGGCTGGGGGCGCTGGGAATACGGGCTGTTGAGCTTGGGCTCCCTCTCCAACGATCACTTGCTCAGGTTTGGTTTTAGGCCCTTTTGCAAAGGTCAGGCTGCTGAGCGCCAGCAGCGTCACACACGTAATAATCCGAATGCCAGACATTGTTCCTCCTGTAATGGTGTACGGTTCCTAATCTTATGGTCAGCGGGACCCGGTTTCCCCTATACCGGATATAGAACAGGTTGGGAATGAACGTTTTCAATGCACACGTCTCCTCTGTCAACTTGTTGCTTTTAAACATGTTGATAAACCAATCCCGCTGCCGCCCTTCATTTGAGAACGGGCACTTGCGTTTCAACAATGCCGTAGCTTAAATGGGTCCTGTCAGTGAAACATTCACTTATATTTATGAATGCGTGATGAAATGATGGGCGCAATCTCATCAATCGCCAATCATGAACCCACATTCAGCGTGTAATGGATGCAGGATCTTGATCTCATTTTACCGGTGGGTTGAACCCCGATCTGGGGTTTGGGAGAAAAAATTCACACGGCCCGTTCAACACCGTCACTTCCTAAGGGTTCGCATTGGAGCGTCTCTTCTGAACGCAAAGAGCGGCTGTAGGGTTGTTTTGAGAAAAGTCGAGGTTGGGCTCTCTTCCCGCCCTGCATCCCTTCAATCGGACCCCTTGCTTTCTATCATTTCCAGGAATGCTGATTCAAATATGTCCATGATGAAGCCATTGAGGTTCAGGCGCCTGGCGATTGGAGCCGATGGCCTTTTCAAGACGTATGCAACCAAACGGTTGAGCTGCGAGAAGGTAGACGGCTCCTTATTTATGGCTGCCTTCAAAATAGCCGACCAATGATCGATTTCAATGCCTGAGGGGAGCATGGGACCGGATGGCGAACCCAGGCGGTTTCCGTTGGATGGGTGATGGAACCATCGGTCGAACGAGGCGGCTCGTTGAAGTCCCCACAGCGCGTGACCCAATAGGCTGTGGGAATCTAGAGCGCGGGCGAGGGCTTTCATCATTCTTTCCACATCCCATGGTTGGCATTGATCCATCAATAGGGTTCTGAGATTTGAAAGCACGGCGGCGTGATTTCCCCATTGGCATTTTCTGGCTCCCAATTCTTCTCGAAACAGTTCCTGTTCCTTGAAATTGCAGGCCGCCAGTTTCAATGGAACCCAGGGGCTGATTGGGGCGAGTTTGGGATTGGGGGTAATGGGTTTGTGCCGTGTCTTCCCAGAATGCCGCATCATCCAGGCGCTCCCATTTCAAGTCCCACGCTTCCGCTATATGCAGGTATGCCCATGCGCTTTCAAGCGCGGACCAGTTCGCGATCTGTCTTTGCCTTATGGTCAGGTGATCTGGTTATTGGGGTGAATTATTGTGACCACCTGCTGGAGCAGAGACAGACCGGGAATTGGTTCGAGCCCTGAAGCGCATCTTCTATTTAAAGCTCTGGAGGGCGCCGCGCGATGGCGGGTTTGCCCTGAGAGGCTTTAATTTAAAGACGTGGTTTGACTGATCCTGTGATTTTTTTCCACTCATGGCCAAACTCCCAATCATCTGCTCGGGAGGGGGAGAAAAATGCCTGTCGCTAGGGGAATCTGTGTTATTTTGAGAATAGAGGCGGGGTCTGAGTTGTTATGATAATGGAGGGCGTTGTGCGGTTCAAGCCCGGTTCCAAAGCTAGGGAGGTTTGGGTTCATGGATAAGCGAAAATGGCGCTCGATTATTTTGTTCGTTGTGATTGCGACGGCGGTCTATTTTGTGAATGTGGAAGTGCAGACCTATTTGGGAAAAAAAGCGTTGGCGGAAAGTGGATTAGCCATTCACACCTTGGATGAGGCCTTGAGTCTGGCGAGAGAACAGGGTGATAAAGGTTCCCTTGTTCTTGCTGATCTTTCGGCAATTTGGTGCCCGACTTGTAGAAAGTTGGACAAAACAGTGCTTTCCGATGAAGGGGTGCAAAAGGTTATCAGAGAGGG
>JBNKOV010000032.1:0-16565 GCA_050294955.1 Holophagae bacterium | reverse complement strand
CCATGGCGGAGCTGTCTGCTCTGAGCTGGAGTGCAACACAGATCAAGCCTGCTATTCCGTGGCTTACACCAATTGCATGGATTGTTTTTAGGTCCAAGATTTGGTGTATCCACCACCTTCTTTCACTCGGGCGTCCCCTTCCTTTGATCCGGGACGCCCTTTACTGGCTTTCCGTACCCTGCTCTGCTGCCAGGGGTTTCCAGTCTCTTAGGATTGCAGCCGCCGTTTCTTCTCTTCCCAATTGGCGCAGGACGTCTAAATAACCCTTCTGGGTTTCCAGGGTCCAGGCGTGGTTGTCTCCAAAACGACAGCGATGCAAGTCCAGGGCCTTTTCATATTGGTCTGCGGCCTCTTCCAGCCAACCCGCCGTTTTTAGAAGTCGGGCGAGGAAGTCCATATAGGTCAAGGTTTTTGGATGGGTTTCGCCGAAAACTCTCGTGCTGATCTCCAGGGCCATTCTCTCTTCCTGTTCTGCGGCTTCCAATTCCCCCTGCTGCTGCAGCGCATAGGCCAGGTTATGCATGGCGCTCACCTGGATTTCACTGTATTCGCTCAAATTTGGGTCTATGGCTGTAAGCACTTCTCTGTAAAGCGTTTCGGCTTGATCGAAATCCCCCGTTTCCATGAGCAGCATGGACAGGTTATTGGCCGATATCATGCTGTGTCGGTGTTTGGGGCCATAATGCGTTCTTATTTGCTGATAGGCTTGTTTTAAAAAGGGTTCGGCTTGCTCGAAGCGTTTGGTGTAATAGTAGATCATACCCAGATTTTCCGCTGCCAATGCGGTCTTGGGATGTTGGCCATAAACCTCCTGGGACAAGGCCAGCACCCGTTTGCCAATGCTCTCCGCTTTGCCAAATTTCCTCTGAGCTCGAAGCGCGTAAACGTAGTTGTTCATGGCGATAAGGGTCTGAGGATGGCGCTCCCCATATTGGCTTTCTCGCCAGTTTAGGGTCTCTATTCTCAGTTGCTCCATTTCCTCGTACTGACCCAGAGTGTAGAGGGTGTTTGCGAGGTGGTTCATGGCGGTATGGCGTCCCGGGTCTGCTTCCCCAAACCGGGTTTGGTGCATGGCCAGGGATGTTCTTGCTACGGAAATAGCTTGCTCATAGTCGCCTCGCTCTCTCAAGATCTCACTTAACAGGTTTAAGAGTTGTCCTTTGCGTCTCCAATCCTTCTGGGCTTCGCTTCGAGCAAGCAATTCTCTGCATAGCTTTTCGCTGCCCGCAAGGTCGTCCATTTCGGATAAGCAGGAAACCAGAACCATCGAGGTGTCTATGGTCTGGGGGTCCTGGCCGCCCAACAATTCGGTTCTCAAATCCACTGCTTTAAGGGCGTGTTCATGGGCCTTCTCGTAAGATCCCAAGTTCAACAGGGTCTTTGAGAAGAGATGGTGAAGGGCGGCCTTGATTTCAGGTTGGATATCTGGGCCATCCAGTTCGGGCGAGAAGGTCATCAACAGGTCTTCAACTCGAATGTCCCGTCCTTGTTTCGCTGGATCGGGAGAGGTGAGGATTTGTTCCAGCACTTTCAGGGTGCTGGCTGCGTTCGCTGCATCCCGCAGGGCTGCCTTCTCGGCCTTTCTCGCTTTGAGAAGTCCCAAAGATGCGGCGCCCGCTCCCAAGCCCAATGCAAGGATCACAAACAAAACTGCAAGAGACGTTGCCTTATTCCTTTGTACTAACCGCCTCGCTTTATATAAGATGCCAGGCGATCTTGCCAAGATTGGCATGCGGTTGAGGTAACGGTTTAAATCGAGCGCAAGGAGCGAGGGCGAGTCGTATCGCCTGTCTCTGTTTTTTTCCAGGGCTTTCATTACGATGATGTCTAAATCGCCCCTCAGGGTCCGGCTCATGGGGTTGTTTGGATTCTGTACCTGCAACGCCATGCTGGGTTTGGGCGGTTGCTGGCGACAAATGACTCGGAATATCTGGTCTAGGGATTGGGTCTGGCTGAAATCGAAGGGCGGCGCACCAGTCAGGATTTCAAATAGTAGGATGCCCAGGGCGTAAACGTCGGTTCTGGTGTCACTGTCCTGGCCGGTGAGCCTGGTCTGCTCGGGGCTCATGTATCCCGGCGAACCCATGATTGTGAATGCTCCTGTAAGTCCTTGATTTCTATTTCCCTGGCCATCCACAGCAGGGAAGGGGGCGTCATTTTCAAGCGCTCGCGCTATGCCGAAATCGATGATTCTTGGGGCTGGTTTCCCGTCTACTTCAGCAACCAGAATGTTGGAGGGTTTCAGATCTCTGTGGATGACGCCGTTGCGGTGAGCGTATTGCACGCCTTCACAGACCTTTATGATAAGTTCAAGCTGGTCCCGCAAGCTCAGGTTCTTCGTGCGGCAGTACTCTGTGATGGGCAGGCCGCTGATGTGCTCCATCACAAAAAACGGTCTGCCGTTTTCGGTGACGCCGCTTTCAAAGATCTTCGCCACATAGGGATGCTCCATTCGCGCAAGCACATGCTGCTCTATCTCAAATCGATCAAGACCCCGGTCTCCACATCCCTTCAGCAGTTTGAGGGCCACATTTCGTTCCGGCTCCGTTTGGCGGGCCAGAAACACCGTGGCGGAACCGCCTTCCCCCAAAGGTTTTATAATCTTGAATTTCCCGACATAATCACCGGGTTTGGGGTTTTGCGCGGCCTGGCGATTGGAGGCCCAGTCCTCTTTAGCTCGGGTCAGGGCGTTGGTGAAGAAGTGCGCTGCGGGGGATGACGCCAGGCATTGTTCTACCTCGGCTCTTAGATCGGCGTCCCCACCGCAGGCCTGAGACAGGTAGGACTGCCTATGGCTATCGTCCAGGCCCACCGCTTTCCGGTAGATTTGAAAGACGTCCTTTTCCCTAGTTTCCACTCCTGGCCCCTCCTCCCATTAACTGATAGTGGATCCAGCCATTGGCGGATTTGAGTTCTTTGTGAACGGTGGCCGAGGCGAGTTGGAATGTTTCGCAAAGTTCTGAGATGGATAATCCTGCGATATATCGACATTGCCAGATCACCGCCGACCGGGCGTCTAAATCCCTCAACCTTTCCAGGATGTCCAGCAACTCTACCATGTCCAATTCCTGGAGGTCGGCGGCCTGATCGTTGAGGGTCACTCGAATGAAGCGGCCGCCTCGCCGCTGAGCTCGTTTTCGCCTGCCGTAATCGGCCAGAACATGGAGCATAACCGTAGAAGCCAGGGCGTAGAACTGGCCTCGGTTTCGCCAGGGCCTTTGGGCTGGGGATGGGTAATTGGACAACTTCAGATAGGCTTCGTTGATCAACACAGTCACCGATAGCAGATCGGAATGGTTTTGCGATCTTTTGAGATGGCCCTCCGCTATGGTGCGCAGCTCGTCGTAAACCAGTTCCACCACATGGTTCAGGGCGTCCCGATCGCCGTTGCGCCAGTTGTCCAACAACCATGTTATATCGGCCATCAGGGTGTCCATTTGGGGGCCTCTCATCATCCGGTTCTTGCTCAGGTTTATCTTAATCCAAGCTGTCCTTCTGGAAAAGGTTTTAATGGAATTGTTCGGCTGGCGGCGGATATTTGTCCCATGCGCTTTCCACTCCAACGGTTATTTCCTGGCCATGAGAAGGGGAACAATGGCGGGGCCTAAAAATCTCCCCCTTCCTCTGCGGTCTGGTATACAATTTCGTTTTTAACCGGTTTGCGCGGGCCTTGCCTGCGGCGGCCCATCTTTTGAGCGGAAGGACTGGCATGACCACACAAGCGATGGAACATCAGAGGATAGGCGTGATAGGCGCGGGCGTGATGGGGAAGACCCTGATTAACGGCATGTTGAAGGCCCAATTACTGCCGAAAGAACATCTCATGGCAACGGTCCACACTCAGAAATCTGCGGATAAGGTACGCGCCGATTTGGGCGTGAAGGTAGCGACGGGCGTCTATCCCAGCGATTGGGTGACGGATACGGATATTTTCCTCATTTGCACCAAGCCCTACCGAGTCGCCGAGGTGTTGAAACAATTGGGCGAGTCGGGTCAATTGAAACCCCAAGCCCTGGTTATTTCCATCGCGGCTGGAACGACCATTGCCTCCATGGAAGCGTTGCTGCCCAATACGGCGGTGATACGAGCCATGCCCAATACGCCCTGTCTCATCGGGTCTGGCGCAACGGTGGTTTCTCCCGGATCCAAAACCAGTCAGAGCCAGGTGGATCTGGCCATTTCCATCTTCTCCTCTGTGGGCGCTTGCATGGAATTGGATGAGCAGCACATGAATGCGGTTACGGCGGTTAGCGGTTCAGGTCCTGCCTATATCTATCTGATAATGGAGGCTCTTGCAGATGGGGCCGTGAAAGTGGGCCTGCCTCGGGATGTGGCCTTTCAGCTAGTGTCGCAGACCATGTTGGGCTCGGCTCGCATGCTCCAACAGTCCGGCGCGCACCCCGCGGTTTTAAAAGACAAGGTAACCACGCCCTCGGGCTGCACCATTAGCGCATTGCTCACCATGGAAGATGGTCGGATTCGTTCCGTTCTGGCCAGGGCCGTGGAGGAAGCAACCCGGACAGCCGGGACCCTGGGGTAAACGCTCTGGTAAAAATCTGGTTTCTGGCTTTCAACCTGCAGGCTTCGTGATAAGATAGTGTCGGAAGGCCGGGGTTTGGAAGGCATTTTCCGCTCATATCAACACGCACGAGTACAAAATTTTGGGCTACTATCGATTACGCGACATCAAAACACCGCCTTTTGCCTACGTCCTGAATAAGGACGAGGTCATCCAATCCTGCCGTTTGTGCCAGATGCCCTACCATGAGCTGGACGCCACTCTGGAGATTGAAATCTGCACTACGGAATCGGAGGAATGGCGACGCCGTATTCAGGGAAAGCCCATGATGGCGGATCACTGGCTGATTGGGGACGATCATTTCGCCGAAAAGCTGGAGGAAATGTTGCCCGGTCTGTTTCGAAAATGGCCCGCCACCATTGTCTCCTGGCTCACTCGCAGTCCTCTGGCCATGTTAACCGAGCCGGAGAATATGCTGAAAGTTCGGGTCCACCCCGACCAGCCGCGCTACTACTATTTCAAGCCGGTGAATCAGATTAATCTCGCGCCCCAACTGGTGGAATCTTTTCCTCCTATCAAGTGTTGTGAGTGTGAGCGGGAGATTCCGGAAATTCCTTTCGACTTTCAGCCCGTTCCCGATCCGGCTGGCGAGGTATGGCCTGCAGCCGAGTTGAAGGGCCTGTATTTGGAAGGTTACGATTATCTGTTCCACGAGAACGTTGTGGCTCGCATGGAAAGCAGTTTTCCAGAAATGATTTTGGAGAAGCTGATTCCCGAGCCGTTGGCTATTTAAAAAATAAGGGTCCATGCGGCCCCTGATCATTATTTTACCGAGGAATCCATGTCTGTATTGAAGCATTGTGTGTTTTTGGGGTCTTTTCTCTGTCTTTCTCTGTTCTCCCATGCCGGTGAGGTGGATGCGTTTAAGGGCGTGTCTCACGACCCGAACATTCCTACTATGAAGGATGTGGCGGGTTTTGATTTCGGTCATAAAATTGCCATGCACCATGAAATTCTGGCTTACGCCCGCGCTCTGGCGGCTGCCTCGCCCAAGGTTTCGTTAGTGCTGCGCGGCAAGACCTGGGAAGATCGGGAAATGGGGCTGCTCTTTGTGACGTCGGAGGCTAATCAGGCTCGGCTTGAGGAGTTTAAGACGGGTTATCAGGCGCTTAGCGATCCTCGGAAAACGGATGATGCCGCTATGAAAGAGCTGGTGGGAAAACTGCCGGTGATGACCTTGCTTCAGGAGTCAGTTCACGGTAATGAGATTTCCGGCGCCGATTCCGGCATGTTGTTGGCTTGGCATTTGGCTTCAGCTACTGGAAATAAAGAGATTGATGACATGTTGGAGTCGGGGGTTCTGGCCATTGAACTCATGCAGAATCCCGATGGCCGCGATCGGTTTATTACCTATTCCAGGCATGCCCGGTCACCGGGCGGGAATCCGGATCCTCAAGCCGCTGAACGGGCGGAAGACTGGCCCTCTGGCAGGTTTAATCACTACAACTTCGATATGAACCGAGACTGGTTCGCCATGTCCCAGCCGGAAACTCAAACCAAGGTTGCTTCTTTTCTGGAGTGGTTCCCTCAGGTGACAGTGGACTTGCATGAAATGGGCAGTGAGAGTTCTTTTTTCGCCGCCAAACCTGCGCCTCCTGCAAACCCCATTCTGCCCAAATCGTCTCTGGACGGTTATGAAAAACTGGGCCGCGCCATTGGCGAGGCTTTCGACGCACGGGGTTATGACTATTTCCACAGCGAGGTGTTCGACAGTTTCTATCCCGGTTACGGCGAAGCGTGGCCGAGTCTGCATGGCGCGCTTGGCGTGCTATTCGAGCAGGGCAGCGCGAGAGGGCTTCGCTACCAAAGGAAAACCGGAGAAATTTTGACCCATCGAGACGCTGTGGATCATCAGGCTGTGGGTTCCTATGCTGTTTTCCAATTTGCCGTGAATCACCGAAGCGAAATCTTAGAGGGTTTCTACAATTACCGTAAGGAAGCCATGGGTTTGCCCGGCCAAAAATACGTGTTCCTGCTTCCCGGCAATGATCCCTTGCGTTCCCTGAACCTGGGTCGTCTTTTGGTGAGACAGGGCATTGAGGTGGCGCAAATTAATGAGACGGTGAAAGGCGTGCAACTGAGGAAGACGCCGGACGGAGAAGCCAATAAGACCGATCTCCCCGCAGGTTCCCTGGTTGTGGATCTCAGTCAACCCGCCGGACGGCTTGCGCGCAGCCTGCTTTGGGATCAGTTGGACATGGATCCTGAGTTTATCAAGGCTCAGGATGAGAGGCGTAAAAAGCGACAGGGGCTTGAAATTTATGATGTTACTGGCTGGTCTCTGCCTTATGCTTTTGGCGCGCCCGCAGCCTTTGGCTCCAATTTTAAGGGCAGTGGCTCTAGTGAGTTGAAGGCTAATGTAACAACTCGGAACATGGACGCCTCGGTGGGTTATCTGATTCCCAACACCATTAACAATGGCGCGCTTCTCAGCTATCTGCTGGGCAAGGGCGTGGCGGTTTCCTTTAATACCGAGCCCATTAAGCAGGACGGCGTCTCCTTTCCTCGCGGCAGTTTGCTGATAAAGGTTAAACGGAATCCTGAGAATCTTCAGGACATTTTAACCCAAGCATCGGAGCGGTTTGACGTGAGCGTGTTTGGCGTGAACACCTCCTGGTTTGAAGAAGGTCCGGGTTTTGGCTCGGATCTGGTTCGCTACATTAAACCGCCCCGGGTGGCAATGTTGTGGAACGTGCCCACCAACCCCATGTCGGCGGGTTGGATGCGCTATATTTTAGAGCAACGCCTGGGATATTCCGTGACGGCCTTGAAGACCACGAATGTGGGCCGCTACTCCTTAAATAAGTACGATGTTATTGTGATGCCTGAGGGTTATGGCTGGGATCGCGTTTTGGGTCCGGGCGGCAAGGATAATTTAATTCAATGGGTTCGCAATGGCGGTACATTAATTACCCTGGCTGCTTCTACTGAATGGCTGATTGATGAGGATGTGGAGCTTTTAAGCACTGTCAAGGAGATGCGGGGCGGCGTGGTTCCCGAGAAGAAGGAAGAAACAGAGCATCCCAAGGTGCTGGAAAAAGACCCCTTCGACATGGTCATTCCCAAGCGTGAATCACCGGAGCAGGCCAATGGCGTGTTGATGAGGGCCGTCTTCGACACCGAGCACTGGCTGGCTTACGGCATGAACTCGGAGCAGGCCGTAATGGTGGATTCCAACCGCATCATGCGTCCGCTTCGTCTGGATTCGGGCAGCAACGTGGCGCGTTATGCAGCCGCCGATAAGCTGCTTCTTTCCGGCTACATCTCGGACGAGAACCTGGCCCAGTTCGCCCACAAACCCTTCCTCATGGAGACCAGCGTAGGGTCGGGCAGGGTGATCGCCTTCACCGAAGACCCCAACTACCGGGCCTTTATGGAAGGCATGTTGCCATTAATCAACAACGCCGTGTTTTTTTCGGGGGCCATGTCCTACCGATAATTGAAGGGTTTTCTTTCAATAAATTTCCAGAATCCCCAAACTTCGAGTTTCACCATGAGGTAAATTCGTGTATACTATCCCGTTCGACAAGCGGGTAGTTTGTGTGAACAAAGGTCGCTTGAATGATGATTTAAGAGCCAGGAATTGCCGAATAATGATCAATATAGTGAGGCGGTAAACCTCATTAACGGATGCGAGGGTGGCGGAATTGGTAGACGCACCAGATTTAGGTTCTGGCGAGATATTCTCGTGAGGGTTCGAGTCCCTTCTCTCGCACCACTTTTTACCACTGCATGACTTTGCTTGAAGGAAAAACTCAATGGATGTGAAACTGACACAAGAAAATCCCATCATGATGAAGGCCGAAGTTAAAGTGCCTTGGGACATGGTGGCTCCACACTACAAAACCTCATTGAAGACCGTCGCTAAAACAGCGCATGTGCCCGGTTTTCGCCAGGGCAAAGCCCCGGCCGCGCTTTTGAAGAAGCGCTATCAGGGACATATTCTTAATGAGGTTGCGCAGAAGGTTGTGCCCGAAAGCATGGATGTTTGGATTAAAGACAAAGATGTTCAAGCAGTGGGACAGCCGCGTTTGACGGAAATCGACATCAAGTCGGGCGAATGGCTCAGCTACACAGCCGAAGTGGATATTCTTCCCGAAGTAGAGCTGAAAGAATGGCGCGGCATTGAAGTTGAGAGACTGAACGTTGCTGTAACTGACGAGCAGGTGGATCAACACTTTGAAGGCCTTATCAAACAGGCCACCCATTCTCACAAGATCACGGATCGCGGCGTAGCGAAAGGCGATCTGGTGAAAGCAGACCTCACGGTTATGGAAGCGGAGAGCAACGAGACCATTACCGATATTGAGGATTACATTCTGGATACCGACAGTGAAGATGCCCACCCCTTTCTGGTTGACATTGCCACAGGCGTTGAAGCTGGCGCCGCTGTAGAAGATGAGTTCGAGGCCCCTGAGGACGATTCCTTTGAAGATTGGCGCGGCAAGAAGGTGAAGGTCTTCCTGGACGTGAAAGAGATTTCCCATCTGCACGCGCCCGAGCTGAACGACGAGTTCGCCAAGAAGCACGATGCTGAAGATCTGGCCGATTTCCGAACCAAGACTCAGGCCAAACTGCTTGAGCAGGCTCAAGACCACGAAGAGCAACGCATGACTTCGGTTCTGCTGACCTCCATGCTCAAGGATTACGAATTCGACGTGCCGGACTCCCTCATTCAGGCTGAAGCCGCCATGATGGCTGAATCTCAAATGATGCCCTACATGCAAATGTTCCAGGGTCAGGATCCCGCCATGTTCCGTCAGATGATGGACAACATGATCCAGATGAGCTATCCCCAGGCCCACGCCAAGGCTCGGGTTGACCTGGTTCTCAAAGAAATCGCCAAGTCTCTGGACCTGAAGGTGGAAGACGCCGAGATCGATGAAGAACTCGCAAAATATGTTGAGCACCAGCCCGGAAAAACCGTAGAAGGCGTGAAGGCTGAGCTGGAAGAATCCGGCAATATTGAAGGCCTGAAAGAAAGTCTTATTCGACAAAAAGCAGTGAAAGCTGTTGTAGAAGCGGCTAAAATAACCCTAGTGGATGAGCTGACCGTGGAAGAGTCCGAAGCCGAAGTTAGTGAAACGGCTGAGGCTGAAGCGGGTCAGGAAGAGGCCGCTGAAGCAGAAGAAACAACCGAATCTGAGAGCAAAAGCGAATAAGGAGGGTCCCCCATGCCTTTAGTTCCAATTGTTGTAGAACAAACCAGTCGAGGCGAACGCAGTTACGACATCTACTCTCGACTCCTTAAAGACGGCATCATCTTTTTGGGCGAGGAAGTAACCGATCATCTTGCAAACCTGGTCATTTCCCAGTTGCTTTTCCTCGAAGCGGAAGACCCTGAAAGAGAGACCCACATCTACATCAACTCGCCGGGCGGCAGCGTGACGGCGGGCATGGCCATCTACGACACCATGAATCTGGTGCGTCAGGACGTATCCACCATTTGCGTAGGTCAGGCCGCCAGCATGGGCGCCTTTTTGTTGTCCGGTGGAACCCCGGGCAAGCGTTACGCGTTGCCCAACTCCCGAATTCTCATTCACCAGCCTCTGGGCGGCGCTCAGGGTCAGGCCAGTGATATTGAAATTCAGGCCAAGGAAATCCTTCGATTAAAAGACACCCTCAACCGTCTTTTATCCGAGCACACCGGGCAATCACTCAAGAAGATTCAGAAAGACACCGACAGAGATTACATCATGTCTCCGCAGGAAGCGGTGGACTATGGCATCATTGACGAAATCATAACCCGTCGAGATCTTTCCAGTTGATGGGGCTCCTTCGAGGAGTTCAAGAACGATTTTTTTAGGGAGAGTTCATGAAAACACCGCGAGACCTGAAGTGTTCGTTTTGTAATAAAAGCCAAAGAGAAGTCAAAAAACTGATCGCTGGACCGGAAGTCTACATTTGTGACGAATGTGTATCCGTATGCAACGAAATCGCTCAGGAAGACCAGGTTTTCGAACCCAAACAAGCGCCCCGCCTCTACACGCCAGCGGAGTTAAAAGATTTCCTGGACGAGTATGTGCTGGGCCAAACCCTGGCCAAGAAGAAACTGGCGGTAGCCGTCTATCTGCACTATAGACGCATTAGCCAGGCAAAGCCGAAAAAAGACGATGTGGAACTGGAAAAGAGCAACGTGTTGCTGATTGGGGACACCGGCACCGGTAAAACCCTGTTGGCTCGCACCCTCGCCCGATTCCTTGAGGTTCCATTCGCCATTGTAGACGCAACAACCTTGACCGAGGCTGGGTATGTAGGCGAAGACGTAGAGAACATTCTGCTTCGCCTGCTTCAAGCCGCCGATTACGATATTGAGAAGGCCCAACGGGGCATCATCTATATCGATGAAATCGACAAAATCTCCCGAAAAAGCGAGAACACCAGCATCACCCGCGATGTGAGCGGCGAAGGCGTGCAACAAGCGCTCCTCAAGATTCTGGAAGGGACCGTGGCCAACGTGCCTCCCCAGGGCGGTAGAAAACATCCCCATCAGGAGTTCTACCAGTTGGACACCAGCAACATCCTGTTCCTGGCTGGCGGAGCCTTTGTGGGTCTGGACAAGATCATTGAGCATCGTCTGGGCAAGAACACCATGGGTTTCAACGCCAAACCCAAAACCCGATCCCAGAACCTGGTGAAGTCCATTTACGCCAAGGTGGAGCCGGAAGATCTCATAAAGTTCGGGCTCATACCCGAATTTGTAGGCCGCGTTCCGGTGGTCGCGCATTTGGATCCCCTGAGTGAAGACGACCTTTGTCAGATCCTTACCAAACCCAAAAACGCCCTAATTCGCCAATACGAGCGCATGTTTGAAATGGAAGGGGTAACCCTCAAGTTTCAAAAAGAAGCCATCTTGCAGGTGGCGCGTCAAGCCATTGAGCGGAAGCTGGGCGCCAGGGGTCTTCGTCTGATCATGGAAGATCTCATGCTCGATTTCCTCTTTGAGATTCCTACTTTGAAGAACACCAAGGAAGTGACCATCACTGCCGAAATGGTGCGCCAAAAGCACATCAACTTCAAAGTTGTAGAAGACATGGCCGGTTAGATATCATCCTTACAGGCCAGCCTGTTCCGGGCTGGCCCACGCCTTTTCCTCTTCCTCTTCTCATCTTTTCCCACCTTTTTACTCTCTTTTCTTGCATCTTCTTGCGCTTTGATGTATGCTAGATAAATCACAGTTTCAATTTGATTAGTATTAATCACTTCATTGAACTTCACTAATCCCACGAAAGCGCCCTCCTTCAAACTATGCAAATAAACTCTGCCGAATTCATCATATCCGCTGCAAAGCAGGCCCAATTTCAAACAAGGCCAATACCTCACTTTGTCTTCGCCGGAAGATCCAATGTGGGGAAGTCCAGTATTCTAAATAAAATACTTAACCGAAAGAATCTTGCTAAAACCTCTCAAACGCCTGGGAAAACACGCCTCATTAATTACTTCCTAATTAATGACCGCTTCTTTTTTGTAGACATACCCGGTTACGGATTTGCCCGTGTCAGTAAAAAGGAACGAGATGATTGGGGACGATTAATAGAAGCGTATCTTACCCAAACCCCTTATATTGCAATGGTTTTCCAATTGATCGATATCCGACACGATCCTACGGAAAATGATCGACAGATGCTCCAGTGGTTACAACATCAACAACTCCCATTTCGTATCCTGTTGACCAAGGCGGACAAATTATCCAAGAACAAGGTTTACTCACAGCAGGCCCGAATAGCCCGCGAGCTTGGAATAGCCCGTACAGACCTGATCCCCACATCTGCGATGAGCGCTTTGGGCGTGAAGGAAACCTGGCGTGAGATCAACCAGGCTTATGAAAGTGCAAAATGTCTCGACAATAACCGTGATGAGGGTGTTTTATGAATATCTCCGAATTGAAAGAAATGAGCATCGCCAGCCTTGTAAAAAGAGCCAAAGAGCTGAAGATCGACAGCCTTTCCGGATTGCGAAAGCAGGAAGTCATCTTCAAGATTTTGCAGGCGCAGACCGAGAAAGACGGTCTCATGTTTAGCGAAGGCGTTTTGGAAATCCTGCCGGAAGGGTTTGGTTTCCTGCGCGCTCCCGACTATAACTACCTCCCGGGTCCGGACGATGTATACGTCTCTCCGTCCCAAATCAGAAAGTTCAATCTTCAGACCGGAGACACCGTCAGCGGTCAGATCAGGCCTCCCAAAGATGGCGAGAAGTATTTTGCGCTCATCAAGATTGAAGCTATTAACTTCGACGTAACTGAAGTAAACACCGACAAAATCTTCTTCGATTCTCTCGTTCCCCTTTACCCTGAGTCCGGCATCAAATTGGAAACCGCGTCGGAGAATTTGTCTGGCCGGGTCATGGACCTCATGACGCCTTTGGGCAAAGGTCAGCGTGGTCTCATCGTGGCGCCGCCCAGAACTGGTAAAACCATGTTGCTGCAGAGCATCGCCAACTCCATCACCACCAACCACCCCGAAGTCTATCTCATCGTGTTGCTCATTGACGAACGACCAGAAGAAGTGACAGACATGGAGCGTTCGGTGAACGGCGAGGTAATCAGCTCTACCTTCGACGAACCAGCCAACCGCCACGTTCAGGTGGCTGAGATGGTGATTGAGAAAGCCAAGCGACTGGTTGAGTCTCGCAAAGACGTGGTTATTCTGCTCGACTCCATTACCCGCCTTGCTCGCGCTTACAACACCATCGTGCCCCCTAGCGGCAAGGTTCTCTCCGGCGGCGTCGATTCCAACGCCCTGCAAAGACCCAAGCGGTTCTTCGGCGCAGCCAGGAACATCGAAGGCGGCGGTTCGCTCACCATCATTGCAACGGCCCTGGTTGAGACCGG
This sequence comes from Holophagae bacterium, assembly GCA_050294955.1. Classification (GTDB taxonomy): domain Bacteria; phylum Acidobacteriota; class Holophagae; order Acanthopleuribacterales; family Acanthopleuribacteraceae; genus JBNKOV01. The sequence goes on along the minus strand of JBNKOV010000032.1, from coordinate 3,156 downwards.
AAGCCGCATGGACGACGTCATTTTCGAAGAATTCAAAGGCACCGGCAACATGGAAGTCATTCTGGATCGCAGACTCTCTGATCGCCGGGTTTTCCCTGCAATCGACATCTCCCGTTCCGGAACCCGGAAAGAAGAATTGCTGCTTTCCAAAACAGAGCTTTCAAGACTGTGGGTCTTGCGCAAGGTGCTCAACCCGCTCAGCGCTACCGAAGCCATGGAATTGCTTTGCGAACGGCTTGCGAAAACCGGTTCCAACGACGAATTCTTGGAGTCCCTCACCCGAGGCGGCTAATGGGCCTGCTCCTAACCTATGTCACTACAGAGAACGTCGGGCTTTGCTCCGGCGTTTTTTGTTGGTGATGGGCAAAACTGAGAATTAACTCTAAAAAAGATTGGTGTTTTTTCGCTGTTGTGCCATACTGTTGCGGTTAAACGCAATCTCACAGGAGCGGTAAAATGTTGAATAGAACCATGATGATATTCGTAATTAGCCTTCTCGGGGCAGCCTTTCACGCCCAAGCTGAAGAGGGGCTGGTAGAGCAGCTTACATCCAAGCTGGGCGTTTCTGAAAAGCAGGCCATGGGCGGTGCTGGGTCTATCTTTAAATTCGTGAAGAGTCAGGTCTCCGAGGAGGATTTCGGAAAGATATCCGATTCGGTGCCAGAAATGGGCGGGCTTTTGAGTGCAGCGCCCAAGTCAGACGCATTGGGCGGCATGTTGAGCAGCGCTTTGGGCAAGGACAGCGGTGGCCTGGGCGCCATGGCTTCTCTTGCCAAACCTTTCTCAAAGCTGGGGATGGACGAAGGCATGGTCATGAAATTCATGCCTATTGTCATCGACTATGTAAAGAAAAAAGGCGGCGACTACATTTACGGCCTGCTGGGCAAAACCCTAATAGGTGATAAGCCAAAAGAGGGCGGACTCATTTCTCAATTGAGTGAGAAAGTAGGCGTCACCCCGGAGAAAGCCGTTTTGGGGGCTGGCGCCATCTTTGGTTACGTAAAGAACAACGTTTCCGAGGACGACTTTTCCAAGGTGGCCAGCGCGGTTCCTGAAATGAAAAAGTACCTTGGTTCTGTAGCGGAGAAGGAAGAAAAGGAAGAGAAGAGCCTTCTCGGATCCAGCGGCGGATTGGGCGGCATGGTGGATAAGATCAAAAAGCCAGACGTATTGGGATCCGATGTTGAAAAAGAGTTGCCTGGCGGTTCGAATGTTGAGGAAGCCAAGGACGAGCCTGGTTACATGCAGAAGTTGAAAGACACCTTTGGAAAACTGGGTTTGGATGAGGGACTGGTTGAAAAATACATTCCCGTCATCATGAACTGGGTCAAAAACCAGGGCGCAGACTACGCTTCCGGCGTATTGGGCAAGTTGTTCACCAAGTAATAGCTGTTCTATGGGCTGAAATTTTTTAGCCTGATCCATAGCGGGCCGTTGGAGGAGGGGAGAGATGCCTCGTTTTTTAGAGCCCCTTCCTCCATCTGCCTAAGCTTTATATGATGTTTCCCTCATTGTAGTGTCCATATTCAGTTATTGTTGCAGTGGTCCAGAAGCAAACCTGGCAATTTGTTGGGCTCTCCAAACTAAGGGGGGCAACAAGCTGCATGGCGTTGACCGGCAAGTTTATCATAAATACTTATATTAAAAAGGGATCGACCTTCTCGTTTTGTTTTTGGTGAACATTGTTAGGTTGTGTAAATTAATTGTCACGATTTGGGGTTGACGATCCAGGCGTACTATGCTAGGGTTTATTTATTGGGTAAAAGTGAATCCCTCAAAGAAAAACAATTAGGAGAAGGCAGATGAAGAAGGTCTTGATTTTCCTCATGTTGATTACTGCATTTACAGTTGCAACCCCACTGAATGCTGATTGTTATTCCACATGTGATAGTGCATGTGATGAGTTATTGAATAATCCAGACACTGTTGCTTACTGGATGTCTTGTTTAAGAGATTGTTACGGCTATTGTGTAAGTATTGGCGCCGGTGGAGGCAGTGGAGGCAATCCCTTTCCTTATTAAGGGTTTAACTGCCTTGATTATTTTTAACTTGCCGACCAGTGCTTCACTGGTCGGCGGACTAGGGAGATTTTGCCAATGTTGCTGGTTCTGCTCACTCAATTACTGTTTAATAGCGAACTATCTGAGAACATTCACACTGAGCAAGTGGGTTTTCTGGAATGCCAACTGGTTTTTAGACTGGAGTCAATTGGACTATATAGTTCTAAATTAATTTCCATTTATCAAATGGATGATCACTTCTTTTTATTGGCTGGTGATGAGAGAGCAATTTTCAAACTTTCCAACGATGGGACGAAGTTGGAAAGTTATAAAAGCGGCGAAGGGCAAGGGCCAGGAGATTTTGGAAAAAGCTACGCCATGCTGCCGTTTGGCGATGGTGTTGCTTTTATGAATAACCTGAATAGGCAAATGGTGATCTTGGATAAGAGTCTTAATTATGTGCGCAATGAAAGAATGGACGCCACTGGCGTTAAAATAATGGCCAAAGGAGATGGCTATTGGTTCACTCAATTGAATGGGGTGAAACGCGTGTCGTATCTCGACAAAGACTTTAGAATGAAGGGCGAGTGGTTTGATATTGTTGGTGGAGGGAATTACCGGCAAAGGAAAAGTGTTGATTTACTGGCAGATGGCGTGCTCTCTTATCAAGTACTTTTCTTTCCCGGTGCTGAAAATCAACTCCAATTGTATGCAATTATTGGGGAGGGGGTCCTTTCTGACAAGCCCGTTTGGGAAACCTTTATCCCACCATTTCCCGATGAGTACACAATTGGAAAAAGAAAAGGCGATTATTCTCCGCTAAATGCAATCGGGGGTGTAGGCAACATCAAGGAATTTAAAGATTGGGTTGTCGTCAATTCGTCTTTTTTTCGAAAAAATGATGAACCAGTTCAGATTTTAGATCTGTTTCAGGCAAATGATGGAACTTTCGCAGGCCGATACATAGCGGATTACAAGATCATAAAAAGTGTAGGGCCTGATATTTTCCTATATCACGACGAGAAAATTTTCAGAGTAATAGGAATCAACCCCTAATCTACTTGGTATTCGTTTTCCATCCTTTCCCAATTTGAACCAGTCGTTTTTTATGGCCTATTGAAACGCTGCTTCCGCTGCATGTAGCCGCAGAAAAAGA
>JBNKOV010000031.1:0-16569 GCA_050294955.1 Holophagae bacterium | reverse complement strand
AGGTGTCGTGAAAGTGAACATCTGTCGCCAGAGTTGCCAGAGGAATGCCTGTGAGACCGGCAATAGTGAAGAGGAAAATGAACCCGCAAGCGTAGAGCATGGGACTGTCCATTTTTACCGATCCACCGTACAAAGTGCCAATCCAGTTGAACACCTTGATCGCAGTCGGAATGGCCACCGCAAAGGTGATCAGAGAAAAGATCCAACGAGACCAATAGGACATGCCTGATACAAACAGGTGGTGACCCCAAACAAAGAAACTCACCAGTGCAATGGCGATGGAAGAATACGCGATTGCGCGATACCCGAAAATGGCCTTTTTGGAAAAGACCGGCAGAATCTCGGCAACCACGCCCATTGCAGGCAGAATCATGATGTACACAACAGGGTGAGAATAGAACCAGAAGAAGTTCTCAAACATAATGGGGTCTCCGCCCAATTCAGGGGAGAAGAAACCAATGCCAAACAACCGTTCCATGATCAGAAGCAGCAGAGTGATGCCCACAACAGGCGTCGCCAGAATCTGAATGAGAGAGGCAGAGTAGAGAGACCACACAAACAGCGGCATGCGGTGCCAGGTCATACCCGGCGCACGGAAGCGATGGATGGTTACGACAAAGTTCAAACCGGTTAAAACGGAAGAGAAACCCAAAATGAAGGCGCCCAGCGTAACAGGGATCACACCAGTGGAAGAGTCAATGGAATAGGGGGTGTAGAAGGTCCACCCGGTATCCAGCCATTGGCTGTCCCAAGGTCCGATAAGCGAAAGGATCACTACAAAAGCGCCCAACACGTAAATCCAGAAACTGAGCAGGTTTAATCGTGGAAAGGCAACGTCCTTGGCCCCAATCATGAGAGGCAGCAAAAAGTTACCCAAGGTTGCAGGAATGCCCGGCACGATAAAGAGGAACACCATGATGGTTCCGTGCAGGGTGAAAAACACGTTGTAGCCATGATAGTCTACAAACTGCATTCCAGGAAATAAGAGCTCCGCCTTCACAATCAGGCCGCAAACACCGGCGATGATGAAGAAGAGCAAAATGGCGTACAAGTACATCAAACCGATGCGCTTGTGGTCTACTGTAAAAAACCAGTTCTTGAAGCCGCCCGGCTGCAAGTATGGCGAATATTCTTGCTTTTCTGCTGACATATGAAGCTAGCCCCTTATTTCAACGTCTCCAGGAAGGTGTAAATATCCTGGATGTCTTGTTTGGTTAACTGACCTTCGAAAGCCGGCATCTGCCCTTTAGGGTAGCCAGCCACAATTTCTTCGTCGGGTTTTTCGATAGAACGTTCAACGTATTCAAAATCTACGGTTACCGTTCTACCATCGGCCAAAGTCTCTTCCTTTCCGATCAGACCTTTAAATGTTGGCCCAATCGATTTACCGCCATCGGTTGTGTGGCACCCCACACAAGCCTTCTTAACGTAGAGATTCTTACCATTTTCAAGAGGCGTCAACACTTCGAAGAAATCTTTCGCTTTAAAGGCGGCCCACTCTTCGGGCGTGAGAACGTGCAGTTTGCCCATCATCTGGGAGTGCCGATCACCACAGTATTCCGTGCAGAAAATATTGTAGGTCCCCGCTTTATCCGCCTTAAACCAGAGGTAAGTGTAAAAAGAGGGCACCACATCTTCTTTAATGCGGAACTCTGGAATGAAGAAACTGTGAAGTACGTCGAGAGAATTCATTCTCAACTTCACCACTTCCCCCTGGGGAACATACAAATCCATGTCGGTTGTCTGTCCGTCGGGATAGCGATAGGACCACGACCATTTCTGCCCGGTGATATCAATCACATAAGCGTCTTTGTCATCGGGCATGGTCCTGGTGCCTGCCCATACCTTGATCCCGTAGTAGAAAATGCCCAACACGAGGATGGTGGGGATAATGGTCCATACCACCTCAAGCGTGTGGTTGCCCTTGACCGTAGACACCTTGTCGTCGGGTCCTTTTCTCTTATATCTGAACACAAAATAAACCAGCACGGCGTTACATGCAACAAACCAGAATGCCATGACCAGAAACAAAAATAACTGGACTTGATCTACCTGGCGGGCCGCTTCCGTAGCATATTCAGGAAACACACTAGACATGCTGTCCTAGCCTCCGTTTGATAAGTAGCTCCCTAGACCAAAGGAAAGTGACAAATCCTGCTAAAAGCAGAAGGGTAATCAAGGCGCCGATTTTCATGATACGTTGCGCGACAGGCACATACTTGCCTGCCAACGGATCGTATTTGAAGCAATAAATCAAAACCTTGTCCAGTGTCGAGCCCACCTTTCCGGCAGACGCCTCCACCATAGCCAGGCGAAAATCTCTGGCATTGTATTGAACCCCGTAGATATAACGAGTGATCAGCCCCTTGGGGCTTGCCAATACAATGACAGACGCATGGCTATACTGATCATTGGCCTTCTTGTAGCGAAAGCCAATCTGATCCATTACCCGGACGATGTTTTCCTCCGTTCCGGTCAGGTAATGCCATTCGGCCTTTCCTGACTCGGGGTCATTTAAGGTCTCGTAATAATTGGCAGCCTTTTCCGCCGCCAACTCCGGCGTATTTTCCGGATCGATGCTTATGTTAATGACCCTGTATTGCTCTCCCAGCTTCAACGACGTCTCATTGATCAGATCTCGAACCCCGTTAAGCACCAGAGTACACAAGTTAGGGCAGCTGTAATAAACGGGCGCGATGACAACTGGCATGTCGCCTTTTATCAGGTCCCGTAAAGCCACGGTCTTACCCGTCTCATCCACAAAGGTGAGATTGAGGTCAATTACCTCGCCAAGATGTTCGTCAACGCCCACTTCCTCAATTAAAGGCTTGGTGTCCAATTGAGCAAACAGCATTTGCGTTATACAAAAAATCGACATTAAAATGGGAAATCGATGCATCCTAAATGATCCTGGCGTCGTAAGAGGTAAGGAGAGGAAGGTTGCGCGCGCTGAAGTACAAACACACGCATACGGGGCATAATTCTAGAGTAAATGCGCGACCTTTTCAAGGCAATTCTTCACTCATCATTCATTTACTCCCTCTGTCAATGACCTTGTTTTCAACACGTTTCCTTCTGGGCCGAAACTGCAGGAACCACCCCAGAAACAAGGCAAAGCTTCCAAAGCTGGCCCATTGGATGGTGTAATTCATGTGTCTCCCCGGACCTACAACTTCTTTCGGGTCAAATACAGGATAGGGTCCCTCCTGATTTGTCTGCTCTAAAAAAACGGGAAAGACTGGATAGGGCAACGTCTCGGCCATGGTTTCTATTTCCAACCGGAAGTAGTTCTCCACGCGGCCTTCAGGCTGCATGGGAGCCGCAGCCGGAGTGGACAAAAAAAAGGAAGCGGTCTTTGAGGGTCGGAGAATCCCTTCCAACTCTTGAACGCCTTTGGGCTGCCATGGCTTGTGATTTTTTTCTGAGTAATGTTCAAAAGGGAGAAATCCCCGATCCACCAGCAACCGCTGCTCAAGGCCTTCTATTTTAAGAGGCGTCACCACCTTCACGCCCGACAGATGTTCTTTGGATCTATTAATGAGAGCCATTTCGTTTTCATAGTCGAAAACACCGCGCACCCTTCTCAATCCGTGCAACTCTCCAGACCAATCGTCTTGGGGTGCAAATTCTTTTTGCCCCAACGCCTTCTGATCGGCGACCTGTTTCTCATAGACTTTTTTTTCTTCGTATCTGGTGAACTGCCAATAACTCATGCTATAGCACAACATCGCGGCCAGAACCACCGTAACTGTGACTTCGGGAGAAAAATGAAATTTGCGATTCTTGAACATGCAACCCTGCGCTCTGCCAGAATGACCTTTTTCCAGGCTGGAACATCATAGCACTTCCCAAACCCGGAAGCCAGCCTCCAACACATTCTTACAGGACCCCATTCTATTAATGTATGAAAGGGACTCAAATTAATAATACAGGGGTTGCCGCAGATAAGGCCTTGCGACCTCATCTGCGGCATTGGCAGTTTTTTTGGGGCGTGGATCCCAAAACTTGCTGCCGGAGGAGAAAAGGTTAATTCTCAGCCGTTTTGAGGTCGCGGCGTCTGGGGCGTTGACGCCGCGAACCGGGTTGAGGTTTGCATGGCGTTGCCATGACGGCTTGATTTGGAGCAATTTTTTTGATCCTCGCCAGAGGGCCGAGCGGCAAGAAAGAGACCCACGCACATGCCAATCCCCGGCCCCAATCCTGAGCCTATACCCATCCAAAAACCCATGTCGCCTTTTATTGCCCCATAGGTCGCTCCTGCCACAATGCCAATTGTCGCGCCAAAGGCCAGGCCTACTCCAATGGGGTTTTGTTCTTTATTCTTACTCTTCTCAGCCATAACTCCTACTCCTAATACCTTGTTTCTCAGGAAGTCTCCTTTAACCATGAATCAAGAAGCAAATTCCAAAACAGGCGATGTTTCAACGGATTGCTGCGTCAACATGCCACGCACATCCACCACCTGGCCCACCACAATTGTGGCGGGTGGACGAACCCCTTCTGCCTTTTCAATAATGTCGCCCAGAGTTCCCACAATAGTACGTTCGTTGGGAGTATAGGCTTTCTCAATTACCGCCACCGGCGTTTCCAAAGACCGGCCCAAGGCTGTTAATCGCTCTACAATTCGAGGAAGGCGTTCAACGCCCATTAGAAACACCGCGGTTTCCACCCCAGCGGCAACCGCCCAATCAATCTCTTCATACTTGGCCCCGCTGCCCGGCCTGGCGGCAAAGACGCCAAAAGAAGAAGCGATGCCTCGATAGGTCACCGGAATCATGGCTGAAGCTGGCGCAGAAATGCATGAGCTGATGCCTGGAACCATTTCCGCCTCAATCCCTGCATCCTTTAATTGCAGAATCTCCTCGCCACCTCGCCCAAAGACAAAAGGGTCCCCACCTTTAAGTCTGACCACGGTTTTCCCCGAAAGGGCATGACCGATCATCAAGGTGTGAATGCGTCTTTGACGCGCTTCCTGATCTTCTCCTGGGGTTTTACCCACGTAAATACGTTCGGCCGAAGCAGGAGCATGGCGCATTATTTCCGGATTGGCCAACCGGTCATATAGCAGCACCTCGGCCCGTCCCAAAATATTGACCGCCCTCAAGGTGATCAGGTCCGGCGCACCCGGCCCAGCTCCAACGAGATATACCTTTCCACTTTTCATAACACGTTGCTCCTGCAATAGTTTCAAACCCGGGCCACTGGCCCCTTTACGCACTCAGCGCGACTTCGCTCAACAAAGCCTCCATGGCTCCGTTGGCTTCCTCCCAATATCCGTTCCGAGCAAGATCGGAAACGTCTGTCCTAATTACTTCACGCCAGAAGGTCTGCCTTGCTTCCGGGCTTTGATAGTGCTGACGAATTTTGGATCGCCAAGCGCCCATAAATGCTGCAAGCAGTCCGACTTCAGGCCCAAGAAGCTCCTGATCCACTTTGTCTCGGAGCATCTGTTCCAACACCGCGCTGGCGCCCGAAGTGGAAACCGCTACTTGTACAGGACCCGACCCCGCGACAGCGGGAATCAGGAAGCTGCTATATTCGGGCTGATCAACCACATGAACCAGAATACGTCTATTCTCACAGGCCTGGAAAACCCACTCATTCACCCAGCAGTCGTCGGTTGCTGCTATGGCTAGATAACACCCACTCAGATCTTGTTCAGAAAAGGCTTTATCCGACCAGTAGATCTTTCCCTGTTTCTGCAGGTTCAAAAGTTCCTGACAGGGCTTCTGAGAAACCACGGTTACTTCGGCGCCTGCTTCCAAAAGACTGGCTGCATGAGATAATGCCGATTCACCGCTCCCAACCACCAAACAGGCCTTCTTCTTCAAATTCAGAAAAACGGGAAAGAGCTTTCCAGTCATACCGCTGCTCCTGTGAGAACCGGTTTCGGCAGGGACTCAGGGAAAGCCTCTCCCGCCATGGACTTTTTCATGAGATCCGTCGTCTTGGGATGGGATTTCAGATAGGAAATAATTTGGGACTCGCCCACTCTTCGGAAAAAGGCGCCCAAGCTCTCCCCATCATCTTTGTGGGCGAAATAGTAATGGAAAAGGGTGTCAAGGAGAGGAGCTACTTGATCTCGGGGAACCGATTTGAGATAAATGCGCCCATCTTCCAACAAAACACGGCCTTGGAACCGGCCATCCACATCGCCAAACAGTTTGACCTGATACCGGTTCATGCCTGACCCCACCAAACCTATGGCTTTAACGCCAGGCCGGAAACATTGACGTTCACAGCCTGTAATGCCAATACTTTCGGAAAGGCTTCCCCACCCGAGATCTTCCAAGGCGTCGATCAACTCTGGCTCAAATTCCTCGGAGTCTGTATAGGCCAACCGGCAAGTGGTGCGACCCACACAAGCGCCAGAATGCAATCTCAATGCAGAGTAGGGTTTGCCCCGCCGACTGCCAAAGCCATAGGAATGAAGATCTGCTTCAAATGCCGCCTTATCCTCTTCCTGGATATTGGTGAAAACAATATCCTGATTGGGCGTCAACTGGATAGGAGTCTGATATTTTAAAGCGACCTCTCTCACCATGGTCTTCAGCTTTCCGTTCGGGCTACTGTCAATTAAACGTCCGTTCTCAATAAAGGCGCCAAAACTGAATTTCCCATTAGAAGGTTGCCTAGACCAGCCGTGGTGAAGATGACGTTCTCCAACGTCCAGACCCAACAAGGGATGCCCCAAAGGAAATCCAACGCGGTTCTCAACTTCCTGCCGATACCAGGGCACGCCCTGAGCCTTGATTACGTATTTTAAACGAGCCCAATGACGGTTTTTACGATCGCCCCACTCCTGGTGAACCGCGACAATTGCGTCCAAAACAGGCATCAACTGTTCCTCGGTCACAATGGCAAAGGGTTGGGACAAAAGGGAAGCTGTTGTCTTCCCGTTGTTCTCACCCTGGCCACCGCCCAGATAAACCTGAAAACGTTTGACCTGACCCCCTTCGTACAGAGGAAGAATTCCCAGGTCGTGGGTGCGCATCTCAACACAGTTGTCAGGTTTCACTTCCCCGGTTTCAGGATCCCGATAGAGACCGGAAATGGCCATTTTAAATTTCCGATTTAAAAGTTGCGGCCCGTAGCGAAAGGTCTCGCGTTCCTGCTCCACCGCATTGGGATCTACCGCAAAAATTTGGACAAAAGGGGTAGCAGGCAACTGAAAATAGTCAGCCAGCTTCACCGCCAGTTTGCCACCGTCGAAGATATCGGAATGACTAGAATGGGGGCAAGCCACAACGTTGCGTACGTTATCGCCACACCCATTGAGACTGAGCAACCCAGCCTCAGCGCTTGTCTTGATAACATCGATCACACCGGATTTTTTCACCCAATGAAACTGGATAGCAGCCCGGGTTGTAAGCCTTAGAGAGCCAAAACCTTCAGGATCCCGTCCATGACGCTCCGCCAGTTCGTCCACCACTCGCCACTGCTCAGGGCTTATAGGACCGCCGCCCGGAACCCCCAGGCGAATCATGAACATCCAGTCTTTTTCCTTCCCGGTTTTAGCCCGGTTGAACTCTAAATAGATGCCATAAGATTTTGCAAGGGATTCAGCCTCAGCTGATAAATCGTCCTCGTCGCCGCGAAACTCCTCGTGAAGCGTACCGCGCATGCCGTTTGACGCTCTTTTTATGAGTTCAGCCTTGTTGTGCTGATCCTCATGAGCTTGAAATTCGGGGGCAAAAGGTTTTGCCATGTCATATCCTCCGTTTACTTTTAGAAACGACTACACTACTAGAGCCGCAGGCCGCGCCTTGTTTTTCCGAATGACTTTTCCATCGACAATGTGAATTCCGCATTCTTTCGTTTCGGGAGACTCCCACCACCATCTTCCCGCTCGATCATCCTCACCGGGTTCAACAGCTCGGGTGCAAGGCGCACAGCCAATGCTGGGGAATCCTTTGTCGTGCAGGGGATTGTAGGGAATATCGTGGGTCTTGATGAAGTCCCAGACATCCCGATTGGTCCAATTCCACAGGGGATTGATTTTATAAATCTTATTTCCTTCATCCCACTCCAAAACATGAACCCCGTCCCGCGTTGGGGACTGTTCACGTCGCAGGCCCGTGATCCAAGCCAGATTGCCCTTCAATGCACGCCTCAGGGGCTTCACCTTCCGAATGAAGCAGCATTCTTTACGCAGTTCAACGCTGTTCCGAAAAAAGTTGGGGCCATTTCGATTAATGGCGTCCTCCACATCCCCGTTTGAGGGAAAGTATTGTCGAATTTCCAGATCATACTGCCGACGGGTTTCATCCAAAAGCTCATATGTCTCCTCAAAGAGCCGACCCGTGTCCAACATAAAAACCGAGATGGGATACCGCTGAACGGCCACCATGTGGGTGAGCACCTGATCTTCGGCTCCCAAAGAGGAAGCCAGGGTAACCGACCCCGAAAAAGTGTCAGTGGCCCAGCGCAGAACATCTACCGGCGAACTGTCCGCCAGCAATTTCCGCGCGCTTTCAATAAATGCGACATCTTTCATTTCACCAATCTCCTTAACTACCAACATGTTAGCGAAAATTCTAAAATTGCCTGCACTCAGATATACGTTTACCCTGCGGGTGTGGAACGCGACCTGTTTGCGGGCCTGGCTTGCGACATGGATCCGGCTTTCCCTATCCGGGTTGCGGACGATTCGCTTTTTATTGCAAACGCAACGAAAAAAGCCTTTCCCAGGGTTACCGGGAAAGGCTTTTTAAAGCGCTTAACTTTGTGCTAGCGGCGTACTATCTACGCCTTGCCCGGTGGTCTGTGTCCTGAGGACAACAACAGCAACAGCAACAACAACAGTTCATCATGTTGAACCGGGCTTTGTTTTCTGATTTCATAAAAATGCTGTTGCTCATGTTACATCTCCTCAACCGAAATGGCGGTTGGTTATGAGTTGAACGAAAGATACATCCACAAGTTTCATTTGTCAAGGGAAAAAATAAGACACAGGTAAAAGATTTTTGGTTCCACCTTCCCTAAAATACCCGCGCTCTTCAGCTCCCTGCCTGGATTTCTGCCATTAAATCTTAAAAAACCGGTGGCCTAAGACCACAAATTGCCTAACTATAACCTCACCCGCCTCAAACAATTGAGCGGTTTGATAAAGTTTAAATCTGGACTACTTTACCAGGCAGGAGGTTGCAATTCCCCATGCCTGAATCGCCTGCATCCATCTTGAATTTCAATTTCTGAGGCGTATCATTTTTTACGCCCCCATTGAATAACCATCTTCAATAGCTTTTCCCAATAGCAGGGATTCTTAATTCCCATCCCGACCACAACAACACCAGGGTTGCTGTGGCCGAGTCGGAAACTTCGATGAGCACCAAATTACTAAGCACTTCTATGCGGAAAGGATCTAATGTGTCACCTCAACCTTTACCACGGTGTTAACTCACTGAAGAGACAACTTTTGTCATTAGGATTAAGACACTTAAAATTATTTATCACAGAGTGCTGCTCGGCGAATAATTGAAATAAGCAGGTCTTTTATTAAAGGCCCCAAAAATCCGGCTCCGCTTCTCTATTCAGGTCGGCTCGCATCCCCTGCATTCAAAATTTGATAGAGACGCCAAGGTCCGCCATGATCAGATCAGTGCGGGAAGTGACAACGGTGTAGGAGAGCACCTGACCATCGTATTCAATGCTGTCCTCCGGAACATAACTTGCCTTTTCACCGTGAAGGTATCGGCATCCTCCTCGCAGGAAGACGCTTGGCCGCCGATGAGGACCCATGCCGCCGTCTCTCAGAGTGATGGCGGCGCCTACCCCGCATCCTACGCTGAATCCCGAGTCATCGTATTCCGTATCCGAATCCAGGGGTTCATCGTAGTCGTAATGGTAGACTTCCGTTTCGGTCTCAAAATGCTTCAGGCCAACAAGGCCTTCAATGTAGGGACGTATGGGTCCACGTTTCTTCTGCCAACGAAGAGAGAGATGACCCATGATGATGTTATTGGACGTTTTAAGATACTCAATCTCGTCCAGATAGGGTGAGTCGAACGGGCTGTCGAAGGTGTTGTCTCCATACTCCAGAAATGTTAAATCGACACCCAGAGAAATAGGCGAATCTCCAAGCCATCTCGCGACTCGAATGCCTACGCCGTAACCTTCATCGTCCAAGGCATCCTTAAATTCGCCCGCCGGAAAACCTCCAGCCAAACTCAAATCAAATTCCCAATGGCTTCCCTGCCCAAAGGACATGGCAGACATGGTGCAGAGGGATAATAATGCAATCACATGCTTTTTCATGGCAAACTCCTGTTTTTCTTAAGAGTTGGCGCGCCAATGATTTTCTAATAAGCAAATATGCTGCCAAAACCCAAAACACCTCAAAAGCGTTAAATTTCAGACCTTTAACCCTCAAACTCTGTTGCTTTTTGATCCAAGCCCTTGCTGCGGCGTCCCCAAAAAGGGACGCATGGATTTTAAGTCGGACAATTAAACCCAGGCCCCGTTTACAATGCAGTTCCCAACCCTAAAATAGCAAGAGATTCAATGCTTTTGACCGCTACCATCCCGAACAGTCCCCTATTTAACCATGGTTTCTCTATCCAAAATCGGGCTGTACGGAACCGGATCGCCTCGTCGCCACCAATTCCCTGTCGCCTTTCTTGTTTCCCAATCGGTAAATTGATAGCGGTAAATAACGGCTCGAATGTAACGAGGCGGCTCATTGCCGAAGGGACTCCCACCCATTAACGCTAGAACAGGTTCATTGCCTTGAATTAGACCAACCATCAATCGCGCCAGCCAGGGATTTTGCCGATAGTCACTCAATGCGGCAAACCACATCTGCCAGTCCAATCGGGGTTGGTAAGGCGCTACAAATGAGGGCTTTTCCGAAAGATCACCTGGTTTCCATTTGAACTTAAAGGCCCGCCAGCGCTCCCCATCGGTACTGCCCTCAAGCACAATTTCATACCGCTTTTCGGTCATTACAGCGAACAATCCGTAACTGTTGATGGATCGAAAGGGACCCGTCGCCGCCTCAAGGGCCTGTATAGGAGCAGGTGGTTTAAAGCCAAACAGTTTCAACATCTGAGAGCCGCCAACCAACAATACCAGAACGGCAACAAACCCATGAAATGCAATCAAGCTTCGACCCAACCCGCCGAACCTCCCGGCTTTGGGCTTCGCAGATTCGGGCAATGCCGCGTCGAACATCTCATCGTCCAACAGAAAAAGCGATATCGCAATGGTCAACCAGTTGAAAAAAGTGTAGTTGCCTGTCAGAGTGATGCCCAACATCAAAGCAAAAGTCAAAAAGAAGGCCAGAGCCCTGGGCCGCCTGGGTAAAAAGATGAGAAAAGGAACCGCCAACTCGATCACGAACATGACCAGGGTCGAAAAACGGTGGATGGCGTCAGGCGCCTGATGTGCAGCCCAACCCAGCCAGGTTGGCAGCGGCTGAGTTTCAAAATGATACGAAAGCGCCGTTAAGTCCCGCCAGGACTCATCTCCGCTGAGTAATTTCACCAATCCGGAGCTGAACATCAATCGAAAGAGCAACAGACGAAAGAGCCAAATCATCACAATGGAAGGATTCCCGGAATCCCTTGGCCGAAACCGCCAGGGCGCAAGAAATATAGCCAGAAAACCAGCTTCTAGCAGCAAGGAATCCCACTGAAAAGCCAACCAGACCTGAGCCACGCTGGCAAGTGAAAGATAGCATGCCCAGGCGCCCAGCAAGGCGGGGCCGGAGAAGATATTGGCCAGAATGAGAACCGCACAGAAAACCCCAATCCCACAACACAGATGAACGCCCCAACCGTTGGGCTCCAACCAGATCAGGCTAGGAGCCTGGTAAAAGCGCTCCGCGCCCATGCGGCCCTCAAGAAAGGTCAGATACTCGCCTACTGGCAACAATCCAGAATCGCCGATCAGGCCATCCACTTGAAGCCAGAAGGAGATAAAGGCAATGAAATAAATAATCGCAAGAATTCTCAGGAAAAACCAGCTCACATGGTTATAGGAAACCGGCCCCCGATGAGCGCCCCACAGAAAAACCCGTCCCAACCTATCAAAACTCTTAGAAAGGCTCACCAATTTAGGAACTCCTGCCAGACCTTAAAAAAACTTGAGATACCCCTCTCCCCTTTTCAGTCCATGGGTTGAAAGAATGGGCTCCAAGCCAGAGCCGCTCTCCTGACCACCCAGACAAAGCACAACAAAAAGGTTGGGCCATTGGGATAGAGCCTCCGGCAACTCGCATCGATCCCAGTGGAAAACAGGCAAACCTCGTATTTTATCACCCCGCTCGCCCTCCTTGTTGGTTATAAAACCCATAACGCTCAAGCCTTCCTCCGCCAGCGCCAGTGCTGCGGCCCTGCCCGCATCGCCGGTTCCCGCAATTAAAAGAGGACGCTCCTTCGCCCAACTCGCCGTCGCAAAATAATGGGCCTTGCAATGAAGCATGGCCTGCTGAGAAAGGCGGCGATCATGACGGTACAATCGAGTCGGCGCGTCTCTGATGTCCAGCAGCACCCGAGCAACTTTTCCAAAAACGACTCCAGCCTGGGCGGCCCTGAGAAGAAAATCGTAATCCGGCGTCCAGGGACGGTCTTGATAGCCGCCCAGAAACTCGTATACCTCGGCGTCTACAAAATAACTGGCGTGAACAATGGGCGACTCAAAGAACAACTCTTCTTTCATGGTCCGATCTGTCAGCAGACCATTGCTCCATTCTTGAAATGCAATCTGATCCGGAGTAAGGCCCCCTTTGTCATTGAAAATACGGATCCGGGAGCCCCAGACCTTAATGCCGCTCTGACTTTCCGCATAGCGCTTCTGTATTGAGATGCGATCCCGCGCCATGCGATCATCCGCGTCCATTCGTGCAATCCACCTTCCCCTGCATTTCTCCAACCCCATATTGAGGGCGGCCACCAAGCCCTGGTTTTCGGCCATGGTGAATACGCGCACCCGCTTATCCATGCTCACATAATCGCTTAAGATAGAACGGGTTGTATCAGTAGATCCATCATCAACAACCACAACCTCAAGATGCCTTTCATCTTGAGCAAGGATGCTGTGCAGACACTCTTCCAGGGTAGATTCGCCATTGTAGACGGTCATCAAGACACTGACCAACTCATTGTCTTCTACCATGAACACCCTCCTTGTTTCTCATTTTCCACCAGGTTGAATTCATGAATTATTAACAAGCCGAATGGTACGGTTGATGGCGGTCGGTTCGTGGAAGACGACGTTGTCTCATTGTAATGAAAAATAGGAAGAACATGGAAGCAGAAAGAGCCTATTTAGCGAAATTAATTCCCCGCAACCCGTTAAATCTGCCAACCATTGCTCACTTTTAGCGTAAGATGAAGACGACTTGAGGTAGGAGATGTTAAATGAATGAATTCCTGGAAACCAATCTTAGCTTATGGAATAAATTAGCCAAACAACACCAGACCTCCCAGTTCTACGATGTCCCGGCTTTCGTTCAGGGAGCAACCTCCCTCAAACATGTCGAGCTTCAGGAAATGGGAGATGTTGAAGGCAAAAACCTGCTCCACCTTCAATGCCATTTTGGGATGGACACCCTCTCCTGGGTTAGATCAGGGGCGCGGGCGACCGGGGTCGATTTTTCCGATGAAGCCATTTCCGGGGCAAAAAAACTGGCTGAGGAAACCGGTCTGGAGGCTCGATTCATCCAATCCGACGTGCTGAAATTGAAAGGCCGGTTTCCCGAAGAGTTCGACATTGTGTTCACGTCATATGGCGTGGTCTGTTGGCTCGCTGATCTCAAATTATGGGCCGAAATCATCGCAGAGAGTCTGAAACCTGGAGGGGTGTTCTACATGGTTGAGTTCCATCCCCTGGCCCGTATGTTGGACGACGAGGGCAACCATTTATCCTTCGGCTGTTATTTCGAGGGGAAGGGTCCTGAAAAACACGAAGAGGAAGGCAGCTACGCAGATCCCAGTTCAAAAGAGAAAACCGTTTGTTACGAATGGCCTCACGGTTTGGGCGAGTTGGTGAGCGCCCTTATTGGCGCGGGTCTCCAACTGGAATTTCTGCATGAATTCCCCTACAGCGCCTATCAATGCTTTCCCTATTTGCAGGACAATGGCGATCCGGAGCGATTTACTCTAAAAGACGAGGCTGCCATATTTGCAGGCAAACCTCACAAAATACCGCTCATGTATTCCATTAAGGCCCACAAGCCAGAATAAGCGGGTTAACCGGGCGGTTGGGCCGCCCGGCTCAAATAATGGTTATGACTTCTTTTCCATCACGCCCTTCACAAATTCATCAAGTACGGCTTTGCGAAGCAGATGGGGCGGCAGCATGCCCTGGCCAAGTACGAAATCGTGAAAATCTTTCAACACCAGCTTATCGCCCAAAAGCAATTCCACTTCCGCTCGCAGCGACATAAGGTTGGAATAACCAAAGAAGTAGGCGGTTGCCTGACCTGGGGATCGAATGGTGTAACGCTCAACCTCCTGATTGGCCATGGCCTCAGAAAGCACCACGTTCTCAATAAGAAAGGCTTTTGCAGATTCTGGATCAATGAGACCCAGTTGCAGTTTGGGATCCAAAAAGGCGCGAGCCGCTCGCAAGAGTCGATGCTGAAGACTGATCAACTGACCATCCAGCGGCATGTGCTGTTTCATGACGGCTTCAGAATACAAGGCCCAACCCTCAACGTTCACACTATTGAAGGCAAATAGGCTTCTAGCCAGGGACACGCCCTTTTCCACCATGGCGGCAAACTGCAATTCGTGGCCGGGACGCCCCTCGTGAACCGTTAAAGTCCAAGAAGCCGCCTCAAATGTGAAATCGTCGAAGGATTGCTCGCCGTCTGCGCCGGGAATCTTCAGAGGCAGCACGAACTGACCAATCTCACCCGTATTCCCGATCATGCGAGGCGGCTGCATATGGGGCGCAGGCGTTGCCGCTGATTCAGCTTCGCTGGCCAGTCGAATGCGCATATCCCTTTCAGGCAACGTAATGATCTGATTCTCTTCGATCAGCTTTTCCAATTCCTTAATGCGCTTCTGGTAATGAGGCAAGATTGCCTCCCCCTCAAACTGGCTTTTCTTGAGATGACGAATCACATCGCGGTAATCCGTGCTTTTCAATCCGAGATCACGCGCCAGCAACGGGGCCAGCGCATTCATTTCATTTTGGATTTCGGTAAAGGCAGTTTGAGCTCTAAAAATTAATTCTTGAGGTGGAATGGTAATGCCAATCTGCTCCAATGCATAGGCATAGAGCTCTTCGGGTTGACGAAAATCGGTGCGCGCATTAGGCAACACCTCTTTTTTCAGGTAGTCGTGATAATCCTCCATCTGCTTTTGCAGCTTCTCATAAGCCGCTTCATACCCCTTGATTCCGTACTTGTCGAAAAGTTGAGGCAAGGCAGCCATGTAGCGGGGACTATCTCGCAGATAATGCTCCAGATCCGTTTTGTTGGGCCACAAAAGGCCTTTTTTCTCAAATTGCTCGTTCATGCGGTCCCGAGCCAAAAGCGTAATGGGCTCCCCGCCTTCCAAACCCGCATACTTGCGCAGACGCGTCAAGGCGGCCGGTCTTCTATCTGCTGAAACCTGATCGTCCAACAAACCGCGTATCCCAAAAAAGACGGATTGAGACAGTTGGTTAAAACCGTATTCGTACTTCTCAGAAAGCTCCTGACCACGAATGGCCTGCTTGCCCGCATCGATCAGAATCTCCAGATCCTGACGAAGGGCGGGATGCTCTTCATTCTTATATTTCTTTTCCAAGGCGCTGATCGCCTTTAGAACATCGGCCTTCAACCGTTCATTCACCCCGGGTTTCAGATCCACAATCATCTCGTCCAGGCCCTCAATGCCAATCTGCCCCGCGCTTTCGGGTGAATATTTGGCCATAATGTCGAGCAAAACCCTGGCGTTTTCATCGCTCCTCTTCGTCCAATCATCTCCGGCAAACCCGGAACAGGTCCACACCCAAACCACAATCAATCCCAAATATCGCATAAAAAGAAACCTCCGAATAGTAAACAGGCCCACAGACATAAACGAAAGGCGATGTCCATAGGTTTAGCTGGGAATGTAACGTTTGGACTCACGAGAAGATACACGACCAATGCACAGAAAAGAAGACCTGATCAACTCGCTGGAGCACAACCTAGCATATCTCTATTATTTCCAATCGTCTTCAAATCAAGCACAAGCATCATCAGAAAAACTGCCTGGAAAATACCGTTTTACAGAACACCATTTTAAACCTATAAGAAATCACATACCGCATCACCAGACCACAGCGCATAAAGATAACACATAACTAACATATTTCCTGATCAATAAGAGCCTTGGACGACATGAACTCGTCTATCAGCGCAAGGCATCAACGTAAATATTGTGTCTTTTCATTGACGCAACTGCATTTACCTAATAGAATTTATCCATCAAGAGGCGGTACGCGAGTGACTCCGTGTATAGCTCCATTCATTCATGGCTTTCAAGTCCTTGAATCTCCTCTAGCTTATGCTTTCTTTATTATTCAATCTCCTGGTCCTAGCAACCCGATTTAACCGGATCGAGCCAATCGGCTTTTGTCCAGTTTCTAAGC
>JBNKOV010000030.1:253-16682 GCA_050294955.1 Holophagae bacterium | reverse complement strand
CTTCCGCCTTAACGTGGTGCCCCTCACCAGCGTGCCCCTCAATGAGAGAGTTAGCGATATTCCCGCGCTTGTGCAACATTTTCAGAACCTGTTTACAGTGGAGAACGGGCTGAAACCCGTTTCCTTCAAGCCTCAAACCATCAGCTTCCTTCAAGCACGGCAATATCGCGGCAATATCAGGGAACTCAAGAATCTGGTGGAACGCATGCTCATTCTCGGCGAGGAAGAAGTTATCGAGTCCCTTTCCAACGCCACGCCTCGATCTAAAGGGGGCGCTGTAGATTTCAACGCCTGGCCAACGCTCAAGACGTTCAAGGAAAATATGGAGAAAGCCTATCTCATCGCCAAATTGCGCCAGATGAACGGGAACATCTCCAAGACGGCGGAGGCCATAGACACGCCTCGCAGCAACCTCTACAAAAAGCTGGAACAGTACCAGATCAATGTAGAAGAGCTGACCAGCAAGTAATCTGAAGATCCTCAGGCCGCCTCCTCCCACAAGAGCTTAACCCTATTCACGCAAGAGGGATGACTCCTTCAAGATCGGTGTGCCCGATCGCAAAACGACATATTTATATTACAGTTCAACCCCCAAGCTTTACTTTAGCGATATTTCAGACCAACTTTCTCATATCTTCCCGTCCAATGAAAAACGATTTGGCTTTACGCGGCTAGGGGAACACCCAAACCTTTAAATTTTTACATCTAAGTCTTTCCCTTTATTTAGAGCAGTTAAGAAGAAGAACAAAACACCTGCAAAGGTCAAAAACAATCGAAAAACAGAAAATCACAAAAAAACCCTTTCTTTACATTGGGCTTTGATGATAACATGTCTGCATGTTGAGAAGAAGCTTTTGCTTCCTCACACTTCATCGAATTGATAACTGAGTGTTCCTCAATCTTTTAATTTATAGAACGCTCAAACCTACAATCTTCTATCAACGCACTAAAAGTAATCAGAAGAGTGGCTCGCTCTTCAAACAGGCCTGGGAACGTTTGTCTTCCATTGGCGATAACATGCTTCCATCTCCATGAGGAAACACGGTTTTCCCCTGTAATTACTGCGGCGTTTGCTAAAAATAAACAACACCAAGACTTAAGAGGAGAATTACTTTGAGATTACTCAAAACATCATTGCTACTGATAATTGCGTCCACATTCTGCCTTGCACAAAAATTTGAAACCCCAGCTCCCTTCCCTACAGACGGCGCGCCTCCCTTTATCGTTGGTAAAGGCGAGTCAATTTTTCTTAAAGGCGATTTTGGTAATTTAAATGGCCGAAATGCAGCGGCCAATACATTGAGATCTTTCTCTCCTTTATTAGGAGATGCTGAATTAGTTGAAGTAAGCGACAAAACGGATCACCTGGGAATGCGCCACGTTCGGGTGCATCAGTATATCGACGGTAAGCCGGTCATCGGTTCTGAGATGATTGTTCACGCTGACAAAAGCGGCGCCATCTACGCTATTAACGGTCGTTTCATCGACACCAATGGCGCACAGAGAAGAGCGACCATTTCAGAGAAAGGCGCTTTGGCCAAAGGTCTTGCAATGGCTAACCTGCGCGACGCCAAACTTTTGGAGCCCGGCGCTATGGCTTATGTAGCCGACGACAACGGCAAGGCGTTTCTGGCCTGGTCTTTCCTGGTTAGTTATGAAGACAGCCAAGGCCCTCAAAAAGACCGTCTCTATGTAGACGCCACCGGCAGCAACACTTATGTTCGCCACCCCTTGCATCATCATTCAAGAAACCGTAGAACTTACACTGCCAACAACGGCACCTCTCTTCCCGGCTCTCTGGTTCGCACCGAAGGCTCTGGAAACTCTGGCGACGCGGCTCTGGACGCAGCCCACAACAACGCTGGAACAACTTATGATTTTTACAACTCTGTCTTCGGAAGAGACTCCTACGACAACAATGGCGCTACCATGTACTCAACTGTACACTACAGCAGCAACTACAACAACGCTTTCTGGAACGGTTCTCAGATGGTGTACGGCGATGGCGACGGCAGCACCTTCAGCCCTCTTTCTCAGTCTCTCGACGTTGTTGCTCACGAGCTGACCCACGCGGTTACCAGCTCTGAGTCCAACCTGGTTTACAGCTACGAGTCTGGCGCTCTGAACGAAGCAATGTCCGATATCTTCGGCGCTGCTTGTGAGTCCTGGTCCAATAGCTGGGTAATTAACGGCAATACCTGGAGCCTTGGTGAGGACATCTACACTCCTGGAACTCCTGGCGATGCGCTTCGTTACATGGACGATCCCGCAGCCGCTGGCGACCGTGACTACTACCCCACTCGCTACACTGGTTCTGCTGACAACGGCGGCGTTCACACCAACTCCGGCATCGCGAACCTGGCTTTCGTTCTCCTGGTGGAAGGCGGAACCCATCCCCGTGGAAAGACCACCGTCAATGTTTCTTCCATCGGCATCCAAAAAGCCATTCAAATCTTCTACCGCGCTAACACTGTTTACCTTACTTCCAGCTCCAACTTCCAAGCCGCTCGCAATGCAACCGCAAGCGCAGCCGCAGACCTCTATGGCCAAACCGAAGTTGACGCTGTTCACGAAGCATGGGATGCAGTTGGCGTACCCGGCAGCGGTGGCGGCGGCGGCGGTTCCTGCTCCGGCGTTTCCGAAAACGGATCCCTTTCCGGCACTGGCGCAGAGAGCTTCCACCCCAACGGAACCTACTACTACTCTTCAACTTCTGGCACGCATACCGCTTCTTTGAATGGTCCTTCCTCTGCCGATTTCGACCTCTACCTCTGGAAATGGTCCGGTAGCTGGGGTACGGTTGCTTCCTCCACTTCTGCTTCTTCGGTTGAGAGCATTACCTACAACGGCACTTCCGGATACTACGCTTGGAGAGTCTACTCCTACAGCGGAAGCGGAAGCTACACCATCTGCACCGACAAACCCTAACCCATATACATAACGACATTCTAAATCGTTACGGAGAGGCTCCCTTTTGGGAGCCTTTTTGTTTGTCTAATCATGCAAAAAAGGAACTGACGAAACCCGCCCCGAAATCCGGGGGAAACAAACCAGGATTACCGCCATGAACCGCTATTAAAAGTAGGTTATCCAATTTGGAATATGGAACTGGCCAGAAAACCGATTCTCAGCCCATGGGCCATTCTGAGGGACCACCCCACATCGATGCGCTGACCACCCACATTGCCAATACCCTCAAAAAGTGAGCGAGCTTCTCACCTATGCCAAGCAGAGCGTCCACGCGCTCCAATACCTCTCTCACACCTCTACTGGAACCTGCTCTATTCATTCTGCAACTGAATGACCCGACAAGCCAGCCCCCATCCTTCTAGCTGGAACTGTCACAAGCCTGGCTGAAATCGGAGTCCTGGCTGCTGGAACTGACGCAGCTTCCGCTGGAACCCAAGAAGCCCTTGTGGCGCCTGTCATCAAGCCGGCTCCTCTTGTCATTACCCTTGCTGCAACTGCCTCGCCTCTTCCTGGAAACCAAAGCACGGTCCCTACAAAGGTCACAACCCTGGCTGCAACGCCTGGCATGGTGCAAGCAGAAGCCTTCATCCCGGCTGGAGCTGACGCCATTTTTTGAGAAGATGTAAATACACAGGCTGCAACTGACAGCACGCTGGCGGAAACTGTCACAGCTCTGCCTGAAAAACACTTCCAAGGCTTCTGATCCGAACCGCATCAGCAGGAATCGCTGAAATTAAATAGGATAGAGAGCCAGACAGATATTTAAAGAGAAAAAAGCAAAACCAAATCAGCCAAAAAAAGAAATCAACTCAAGTCCAGAAAGCAAAAAAGGCCGCAAAACTCGCGACCTTTTTTGATTAGATTTTGCCTTTGTTTAGTGGCGATTAATGCCCAGGGAAAGCTTGGGATCTGCAATAACCATGAGCGGTCTCTTATAGAGATAGCTCGTGAAGGTTAAGCAGAACAGGCCGAAGAAGCCCAGGAAGACCACAGCGTCCCAGAAGAACAGAGCGCCAACGCCACCAAGGAACTGGCCTCCAACTTCATGAGTCTTTGGATCAACAGCGCGCTCAAAGTACCAGGAAGCCGGAGCAATCTGCACAAAACGCTCGATCCAAATGCCCACCAGACTGATCAGAACCACAGGGGCAAAAGTCGTAGGAGACATTTTGCGCTTTTTCCCCAGACCCAGGATAAAGGGAATGAAGAAAACCATGGACATGGCGACCAGAGTGTAGGGCTGCCAGGTTCCGTCAAAAATACGGGTGATCAACCAGCCGGTTTCGTGGGAAAGGTTGCCGTACCAGATAACGTTGATCTGGGCGAACATCAGGTAACCCCAAACAACCGTAAAGCCAAAGGTCAGCTTGCCAAGATCGTGGTAGAGGTACTTATGCATGTACTTTTCCAGACCAAAGCGCTTACTCATCAGATGAGTAACCAGGACCATAGAGCCCCAGCCCGCCAACATGAAGGTGGTGAAGTTCCAACCGCCAAACATGGTGGAGATCCAGCGGAAGTCCAGAGACATAACCAGATCGTAAGCAATCAAGCTGATGAAATAGGCATAGGCGAGACAGTAGAACGCAGACAATACGCCCTGCTTCTTCTGACTGCTCTCACGCTCAGCTTCAATACCCTTCCAGCCAGCCGGTTGCGGCCAAAGGTCGGGATTGGTTTCATGGGCAAGGCCCATGTCAGCGCGAGAAGACTGTTTTGCAAAGAGATGCGCAACGACAGCCAGAATCACCAGGTACAGGAAGCAGCGACCAAACACGAAGTTTGGCTGAAGCCACCAGGCCTTGTTCTCGAAGAGACCGGCGTCGGGTCCCTTTTGAATCCACTCGTAGATCACGCCAAAACCCTGAGGGTCGCTCATGAGCTGACTGGCGGCAAAAATAATGAAGAAAAGCAGAGACCAGGGCAGAAAAGCGCCAAAGGCCTCGGCAAATCGCTTAATGGGTCGTCCCCACATGGCGCGGGTGATATGCACAATAGCGGCAATCACAACGCCGGCGGCGGAGAGACCGGTAAAGAAGTAGAAATTGTGTAACAATGCGATCCAAGCGACTCGACCGCCCATAATCACGCTTCCAGACTTAACGTCTTCCGCGCTTACGGGGATCAAGGCGTTCAGCAGTAACGCTCCAAAGCCAACAACCATCATAATGATAAAAATGGCCTTCATGCGAGGGCTCAACTTCTGTGGCCCTTTGGAACTCACAACTTCCACATAGTCGGTGTGATGTTGATGATGCACGACCTTACCTCATTCTAAATTCATTCAAATTACTGATTCTTGTTAGCGATGGAACGGACGTAGTTTACAACATGCCAGCGCTCCTCGGGGGAGAGATGGTAGTCCATCCGTTTCATAATGGCCGAGCCGTTTGAAATAACCGAAAAGATATGTTCATCAGAGTAGTTTGCAGCTCTGATAAGCTCGATATTGGCGGCAGGCATGGACCAACGGGGCTGATCCGCAACCTCGCCGGGCAATAAACCGCGTCTCACCGGGGACCAGTCGGCCTCATCGGGGCTCATTGCCGTACCGTGGCAGGGCCAGCAGTAGACATTGTAGAGCTCCTCGCCCTTTTTGATGGAAACATCGTCCAGGGTGATGGGGTTCTTGAGATCCGCAAAATCGGCGGGCCGCATCATCAGGTCCATTTTATTGGGGACCGGATCGTAAGCGTCCAAAGCCACAGATCCTTCTGGCGGCGTTCTCAGACTGTTCGGATGAAAAGGCTTGATGAAAGCCTGCTCGTTCATATCTTCAATGTGAAAAGGTGAGAAGATGGCGTTCCACCAACGATAAGGCCGGTTATAGGCGCCCATCACCACCAGTCCGCAAAGAACAATCCCGGAAATCATCAACAGTTTCTTGTTAAGCACTGCGGACCTCCTCGGCGCCCTGCTCGGTTAACGATTGCTTGACCGATGCATACTCGGTTTCAGCGCAGGGAATGAAGATGCCGAACTTATCCTCGGTGAAACGAGTGTCGTAAAGCGTCTTGCGTTTGGTAAACAGTTTAGCGTTCAGCACAATTCCGAAAAGGGTGAAGATGGAGCCGAACAGAATGGTCAGCTCGAATGCAATCACCGTATAAGCCACCAGTGAAACAACGGGCTTTCCGGAAGTGGGAAGAATCCAGTCAAGGGAAGTAAAGGAGGTGAACAGATATCCAAAGGTGGCGCCTGTCAATCCGCCGATCAATGTGAACCGGCGAACGGGGCTCACCCCTTCATCCAAAGCTTCCTCAATGGCATGGAAGGGAGCCGGGCTGAAAACCTTGATTTTCTTTCGCCCCGCCTTCTTGAAATGATGGATCCCCTCAATCAGGGTGTCCATGTGGGAATAGATGCCTAAGACACCGGGGGTTTGCTCGCTCATGTTACGCTGCCTCCTTCTGGGCTTTTCCACTCATCGGCGGTTCCGCAAGCTCTTTGATCTCGGTGATCGCCAGAGACGGGAAGAACTTGATAAACAAGAAGAACCACATGAAGAACCAACAGAACGATCCAAAGGTAATCCCCATTTCAACCCAGGTGGGAACATACCAACCCCACGCGAAGGGGTCGTATTCCTGAGTGAGCGATGAAACGATGATGTTGAATCGTTCGAACCACATGCCGATGTTGACGAAAATGGTAATTATGAAAAGCGCTGTAAAATTGGTCCTCACCTTTCCGCTCCACAGTGGCAGCGGCGCAATAACGTTGCAGAAGATCATGAGCCAGAAGGGTACGGCGTACTCGCCGAACGCCCGTTCCCAGAAAATGAACTTCTCAAAAACGTCGTCGCTATACCAGGCAATGTAATACTCCGTAAGGTAGGAGTATCCCACAATGGTGGATGTCAGCAGAACCAACCTCGCCATCATGTCGAAATGCCAGGGCGTCAGGTAACGCTCCAATTTGAAGATGCTTCGGAATGGAATCAAGATGGTGATAACCATCGCCATACCGGAGAACACCGCGCCCGCAACAAAATAAGGTGCGAAAATAGTTGAGTGCCAGCCCGGTACGATGGAGACCGCGAAGTCCCAGGATACAACCGAGTGAACGGACAAAACCAGAGGCGTGGCCAATGCTGCGAAGAACCCGTAACCCGCCATGTAGTGCCGCCACTGATAGCTGGAGCTGTCCCAGCCAACTGACAACATTTCATAGATCTTCTTACGCAGGCCCGTCGCCCGGTCGCGGATGGCCGCGATGTCAGGAATCAAACCGATGCAGAAGAAGATAGCGGAAACCGAGAAGTAGGTGCTCACCGCAAACACGTCCCAGAGCAGGGGTGAACGGAAGTTAACCCAAAGTTCCCGTTGGTTGGGATAGGGAACCAGCCACCAGAACAACCATGCCCGACCGATGTGAATCACAGGGAACAGCAATGCAGTCATAACCGCAAAGATGGTCATCGATTCAGCAGCGCGGAAAATAGCGTTCCGCCATCTCGCCCGGAACAGGAAGAGAATAGCGGAGATCAGGGTGCCGGCGTGGCCGATACCAATCCAGAACACGAAGTCGGTGATGTACACGCCCCAGCCTACGGGATGGTTCAGTCCTGCAACACCCATCCCGTAACGGACCTGAGTGGCAAAACAGAAACCCAGCACGCCTACGCCCGCAAGAATGCCGGCGAGCAGAACCAGATACCCGATCGACGGTTTCTCCAGTGTTCGCAAAATATCGCGATTTATATCTCTAAAAGGAAAATTTAATTCTTTCACTGTCTTAACCCTCGCCTTTAGCCGTGATGCTCTTCTTCGAGAACGACCCGTTTCAGGTACGAGACGCCCGGCTTGGTGTGGATGTGGCTGTCCAGCGCGCGATAGGCCCGCTCATCATGAGCAACCTTGTAAACTTCGCTGTTTTTGTCGGAATAGTTGCCGAAGGAAATGGCGTGGGACGGACATGCCTGCTGGCATGCGGTTTGTACTTCGCCATCCTGAACAATTCGACCCTTATCCTTTGCCTTGTCGTTTGCGACCCGAATACGGTGGGAACAGAACGTGCATTTTTCCATAACGCCCTTGCTCCGAACGGAGACTTCGGGGTTCATCTGCCAGTTCTGATCGCCCTCATATTCGAAGGAGAACCAGTTGAAACGGCGCACCTTGTAGGAACAGTTGTTGGAGCAGTAACGGGTGCCAACGCAACGGTTGTAAACCATGGCGTTCAAACCGCTCTTGGTGTGATATGTGGCCAGCGAGGGACAAACCGATTCGCACGGCGCGTTGCCGCATTGCTGACACATCATGGGCAGCATGCCCACTTTCACGTCTCCGCCTTCCCCATGGTTGTCGCTTGCGAAACCAAGGTAGCGGTTGATGCGAATCCAGGCCATTTCGCGGCCCTTGATCACCTGATCCTTGCCAACAACCGGGATATTGTTCTCTGCGTAACAAGCCGTTACACAAGATCCGCAACCCGTGCATTTGTTGAGGTCGATGGCCAGTTCCCATTTGTAGACGTCGTAAAAGGTTTCATCCCGATCCTTGTACACCTTGGTGTCGGTGCGATCAGGGTAGAAGTTCTTGTCGGTGTGGAGTGGGAACCAGGAATTGGGGTCCATCTCTTCGTGATGACCACCGCCGCCATGGCCGCCGCCGTGTCCCAAGCTCGCCGCTGCAACCGTTTGGTGCAAGTCGCGAGTGTACTGGTGGTCGTGATCGTGGTACAGGCTCAAAGGCGTGTTCATCTGATCGCCACGACCAGGCAGGTGGAAGGTGGCCATTTTGACTTTCTCGCCGGTCTTGGAGACCTTAGCAGACATGGGTCCCGCGCCATACAGCTCGGCGTCGTTCAAGCTTCCGCTCAAGAAGGCAAAGGCGTTTACGCCGCGACAATGTCTGGGCGCCAGATGGGTTTGACCCAATCCGGTAGCCAATGTCAGCACATGGTCGGAATTGGTCTGGGCCAGGAATACCGGAACCTTCACGCTCTGACCGTTTGCGGATACTTCAACAATATCCCCATTTTGCCAACCCTGTTCCTTCCCATAATGGGTGGAGGCTTCCAACCAGGAGTCCCAGGTTACGCCGGTCATGGTGTCGGGCAGCTCGTGCAGCCAATCTCTGTTGGCGGAGGAACCGTCGCCAAAGCGAGGAGACTCCACAATCACAAAGGCCGGACCACTTACCGTTTTTGCAGAAACGCCAGAAAAATAGTCCCCTGGCAGGTTGCCGGAAACAGACAGGTTCTCACCGGTCTCAGCCGCTTCAAAACGACCGCCCTTCTTGAGCGCGTCTCTCCAGGAACCACTGTTCTTAGCTTCCCATTCAGATTTCAGATAGGCTTGGAAACCGCCTGCTATTGCAGCGCTGTTCACGTCGTTCAGGAGGTCGATCAACTGATCTTCCGCCTGTTTCATATCCCAGCGAGGCCGCATCACGGGCTGCTGCAACATGCTGATGCCGTTGTAGGTGTCGATCTGACCCCAGGCTTCCAGGTCGTGATTCACAGGAATTACCAGGTCTGCAATGCCCACTGTTTCGTTGAGACTGGAAGCAAAGGCGACCGTTGTGCCTACTTTCTCCAGGGCCGCTTGGAAACCGACAGAAGGGGGAAGCGCGTAAGCGGGGTTGGCGTCTTTAATGAAAAGTACATCCACGCTGCCTGCGTTCATGGCGGCTACCAGATCGGCAACGGGTTTGTGGCTGGGAATACGCTCAAGAGGCTTTCCAGCGGTGTAGTTATAGAACTTGCCAATTCCGCCAAGCGCTTTGTTCAAAAGAAGAACCGCAACATGGTGACGAACAGCGTCCTCGCCCAAAGCAAGCGCTTCAGCAGGCAGAACAACCGCCGACTTCGCGTGGGCCAGGCCTTCAGCAACATGCTTCAGATCTTCAGCGCTTAAACCGGCTGCGCTGGCTGCGTCTTCAAGGGAAGTGGTGGCCATTCCAGCAATAAGGGCCTTCTCCTCTCCGCTCAAGTTGGAGGATGCGGCGGCGACTTCTTTCAGAAGCGCCAAGGCGATCAGCGTTTCGCTGCCCGGTTTTGCGTAATGAACCTTATCCGCGTTGGCGCCAGTGCCCGTCATTTTGGCTTCGAACTGAACGTGTACGCCGCGCTTGCCGTGATCTACCGTTCTCAGTTCCGCGTATTCGCGGGACAAGGCAGTGACATCGCCCCATGTTTCCAGGAACTGGGCGCCCAGAGAGCAGACCATGTCGGAACCTTTAATGGAAACCTTGGGAGCAGCGGCCTGACCAAAGGCCAACTCGCTTGCCTTCACCATGTAAGCCTGGGAAAATGGTTCGAATCGAACCAATTGACCCGTACCCATGTCACTGACAAAGCGCGTCCATAAGGACTCAGGCGCGCCCGTGATTGGGCCGGTGAGAGCGCTGATGTTCTTGCCCTTGTTCTCGGTGAGCAACGTTCTCAACTTCTCATTTGCCTCGCGCCAGGTGATTTCCTTGCCCTGGAAAAAAGGCTTGCGAATACGATCACCGGAGTAAAGGCTTTGAACTACAGACTGCTGACGCGCAGTCGTTTTCCCCATGTTAATGGGATGTTCGGGGTTGCCATCTATCTTGATGGCGCGTCCGCCAACCACTTTGACATGGAGACCGCAGCCTCCCGCCTCTGAAACGGTGGTGGCGTAATACTGAGGCTCATAGGGAACGACGCCTGTAACAGGCTCAACCCAAGGATGCCATTTCTCTTCGAAATAGTCCTTGGGTTTCCCGCAGCTTGTTGCTACGGCCGCGCCGCCCAGGCCCATGAGCGCAAGAAAATCTCGTCTATCGATCTTATTACCCATCTTGAACCTCATTCCTTACTTATGACAGGTCAAACAGTCCAGGGATGCACCCTTGTCGCGATTGTCCTTGTGACAGTTGACGCACCATCCCATGGTGAGCGGCGCATGCCTGTACAATACTTCCATTTGTTCAACAGGACCATGACATTCCTGACACTCAAAGCCCGCCTTCACGTGACGTTTGTGATTAAAATACACAAAGTCCGGCAGGTCGTGAACCTTGACCCATTCGATGGGTTGATTGTCCGCATATGCCGCTGCGATTTTCTGGATTGGCTCTTTGTCCGCCTGAACCAACTGGTGGCACGCCATGCACTGAGCTACTGCGGGAATGCCCGCTGAGCGACTGCGACGCGCGTAGGTATGGCAGAACTTGCAGTCAATCCCCAAGTCGCCGGCATGTAATTTGTGACTGTAATCTATTGGCTGTTTGGGCGCATATGCGTTAAACGGCACTTCCTTGACCTTTTTGGCGCCGGCGCTGCCGATCACAAAAAAGCCCATCAGTCCCGTAAGCATGATCAAACCCAAGGCACTCCACAACTTTTTACTGTATTTCATGGATGAATCACCTGGCTTATTCAAAATCTTTCCCAAACATGTTTCGGGCATTTCTTCATTAAATAACCTCACTCAGGACGAGTTGAGACAAACGCAAACCTGAAGATCATAGCTCGTTTAGGCGAAAAACTTCAAGAAAAATGAAACTTTTTCGATTTTTCACAGTACGCGCTTTAATCATTAAAACACGCTTACTATGGTTTCTGTCAACAGGATTTCTTTCAAAGAGCGTTTGGTAGAGAAGGTTGGACACCATTGCCATTGCGACAATGTCACCCCATTTCTCACAATGGGGCTTTGGGAACGCAAACCCTGACGCAGGGCGTCAGCTCATCGGAATGCGGCATTATTGTCCACGAAAACGGGTTGAGGATCAAGCTTTTTGGCATTTTTCCCACGTTAAATATGGAATTTTGACTAACATCTAAAAGATTTGTGAATATCACGCCATTCTTGTTGACAATACGGGGGGATAGTGGATAATCAGGTCCCTTTTTGTCGTTGTCTGCTTTACAGCCTTCAACGGCGAGAACACCTTCTGCGCGGCGTCCCAATTGGGGGGTTGGCCAACACCAAAGCTCCCAAAAACATTTACTCTCATTCTAGAGAAATACAATGGTCCAGAGCTTGGACCATGCTATACTTACAGAAGTACGAAAAAGGGGGCTGCGATGCCTTTGATGTTATTTGGACCTGTAGGTCCTATGGAACTGTTGGTAATCGGGTTGTTGATCCTCATCATTTTTGGCGGCAAAAAATTGCCTCAGCTTGGGGCTGGCCTTGGTCAGGGCATTCGGAATTTCAAAGATTCAGTCACTGGCAAAGATGAGAAACAACTGGAAAAATCCAGCGAAGAACAAACAAAATAACCCAATCCGATTCGGCCTTTTTTAAGGCCGTTTTCATGAGGCGGCCCGCCATCGGGACCAGTCTCTAGCTTTATTTAAGGAGATCCGTCCTTGAAGTATCTGAAGTTCATACTCGGTTGGATTGCCTGGCGTTTCAAGGCTGGCGCCTGGTATGCCGGACTTGCGTTCAGATTGTATTTTGCCATTGGCTTGGATCGCGATTTCAACCCCGGCGACGACAACGTGTCCCGGGAATTCAAATACCCCGGAAAAAAGTCTTATAGGGATCACCTGAAGAAAGAGGCAGTCCGAACCTAGACTGCCCTTGTCATTTTTTAAACCGGGAATCCCGCGAACATCCTAATCATGACTTTCCCGCAGATTGGCGATCCACCTCTGAAAAAAACAATCGCTTTCTTTCTTCCAGAGATTATCGGGCTCCAACAGGTCCACGTTCACTGGCGGGCGAGCGTCCCGCCCACCTCTTTCCTTATCTCGCTTGTACTCTTCAGGCAAACGCCTGGCCCCATACTCGGGATGACCGAAATGCATGAGAAAGCGACCGTCCATGCTTTCCGCGATAAGGTAGCCAATGCCCTCGGCATGAGCCAGAAGCCTCACTCGCCCTTCTCTCTCCGCCGCCTCCCAACACGCATCACCAACACCGGCATGGGTGCTGACCGGGCAGAAAAACGTGGACTGATACGCGCCCATGGCGGGATGATCGCCTTTTAGATTTTGTGTGGGGTAAACTCCAAACTGCTTCTGAGAAAACACCCGTTTTTCCAAACCCGCTATGCGAGCCATGGCCAAGCCGCCCCAGCAAATCCCCATAGCGCCGCGAAGATTCTCCTGGGCATGGCGCAGAATCCCTTCCAACTCGCGCCAATAATGGACCTCCTCGAAGGGGAGATGTTCCACAGGCGCCCCTGTAACCATCAATCCGTGAAGTGGATATGGGGATTGGCCGTAGAGAGCGTAATTTTGAATCACCTCTTTATTGCTGCTGCGATAGCCGTGGTTTTCCAGCCGGAGCCAGATTGGCCTCACCATATCCGTCACGCCGGAAAAAGCTTTCAGTAATTCAACTTCGTATACTTCAGCCTGAGGCATCAAGTTGATAATGCCCAGGTTCACAACATGGTCAGACTCTTCGAAGAGAACCTGAACGCCACTGTCTTTTAAATGCTTCAATCCGTGATAAGTGTCGTCTAGAAGAATGCTCAAATGACGAACGCCTCCTTTTCATGAAGCCACGCCCCGCATGAATTGTACCACGCGCCCTTGTTTTTTTACACTACGAACCAGCTCGCTCCCCAACCAGAAAGTCCACCATGGCGCCTTCCCCATCGAAACCATTTCAATGAGGCCCCCTATTTCCACAGATAGTTCACTACAACACGGGCTCTTTGCAACTCGGACATCCATATTTATGACGCGATCACATCCAGCGCCATTTTCTTGTTCTTGATTGAAAACGCCCCTGTCTATATAATTCAAAGCAACTATTGTTCGGGCCGCCAAATCGGATAAAAGATCCTCCCCGGGCTTTTTCACCAGGATCAACTTTCATGGACATGGCATCTCCTCGCCTTCGAGACTGTGTTTTAATGCTTGCAGCCTGTTTGGTGGTTTTGAAGGAGCCTCTCGCCGCTCAGGATAGGGAAAACGCCCATTTCACCAGAATCTCCATAAATGAAGGCCTCACTCAAGCCGCCATTAAAGCAATTTTACAGGACCACCATGGCTTTATCTGGGTAGGGACCGAAGAAGGCTTGAACCGCTATGACGGAGCCGGTTTTCTCAACTTCTACCATGAACCCGAAAACCCCACGACGCTTCCCCATAATTGGGTGAGCTGCCTTTTGGAAGACGCCAATCAAAATCTTTGGATAGGAACCCTGGGAGGCGGCATCGCTCGCTTCGACGAAACCAGCCAGAGTTTTATCTCATACAAACACGACCAAGACGACGCAAACTCCCTTAGCTCCAACAGAATACGGTCTCTAATGGAAGATTCAAAAGGCCATTTTTGGATAGGAACTCAGTCAGCAGGCCTTAATTTCTTCGACCCCTCTACCGGCAACGTGATCCGCTACCAAAGCGACCCCCTTGATAAAAATACCATTAGCAGCAACAGGATTAGAAGCATAGTGGAAGATGATTCGGGCATGATCTGGATTGGAACCGACGGGGGTGGTTTGAATATGTTCAACCCCTTCGAAAACAGGGTGGTTCGCATTGAGACCCTTCCCTCCGGCAAAAAAGATCTACCCAGCAAAAGGATCAGAATTCTTTATATTGATCAGCAAGGCTTCCTTTGGATCGGCTCCTATGACGGCTTTCTCACCAAAATGGACCTGCAGTCCGGAGATTTCGAAGTATTCACCCATAACCCCGAGGACCCGT
The DNA here is from genome assembly GCA_050294955.1 of Holophagae bacterium. GTDB lineage: Bacteria > Acidobacteriota > Holophagae > Acanthopleuribacterales > Acanthopleuribacteraceae > JBNKOV01. Next base: position 2,123 of record JBNKOV010000030.1, on the reverse strand, counting down.
TCAGTTTAAGCCCTGGAAAAGTTATTACGATCCTGCAGGACGGTCGGGGCGTTTTATGGGTGGGTTCGGAAGGCGGAGGTTTGAACCGCAAAGGCCCTGCGGATTCATTTGACCACTACACCCATAACCCTGGCGATCAGCACAGTTTAAGCGATAATCGCCTGTTTTGTCTGTACGAAGACAGAAGCGGCGTTCTTTGGGTGGGAACATACGGAGGCCTACATTCTTGGAACGCGCAGATTGGCTCATTTTCTCACTACAAACCCGGACCGGGAAATAGCGACACCTTGCATGGAAAACAAGTTACAGCCTTTGCTCGGAGCATGGGCGCGGTCTGGATTGGGACCAGAGACGCTGGCCTGAATCGGTTGGATCCCAAAACCGGTACTTTTACACACTACACGGAAAAGGAAGGCCTGGCTCATGCAAACGTCACCGCTCTCTTAAACGAAGGAGACGCCTCCCTTTGGATCGGAACCCAAAACGGGCTGAACAATCTGGATTATCACACTGAATCCTTCACCCACTATCAACACAAACAACAGGATGCAGGGAGCCTTAGCCATAACAACGTTACAGGTCTGGTCCATGATAAGAAGGGACAATTTTGGGTTGCCACATCACCGGGCGGTCTCCACCTTTTCAACCCACAGAACAATCGCTTCACTCGTTACTCCAATACAGCCGAGGAAGACCCTGAAACCGATCCATCAAACCGCCTTTTCGCTGAAGGAAACAGCGCACTTCTTCTGGCCGCCAACTATGGGCTGCAGCGGTTTTCACTGGCGACCAATAGCTTCAGCCTCATAAAAAACGATCCCCAAAACCCAAGATCGCTCAGCGCCAATCAGGTCTTGTCTGTGTGCGAATCTATAGACGGGGCGCTGTGGTTGGGAACCCTGTCCGGTGGACTGAACAAGTGGAGCGCTTCTGATCGAGAGGCGTCCATCCCTGAATTCACTCATGTGACCATTGAACAGGGATTGCCGTCCAACAATATCTACGGCATTCAGGAAGACCCCAACGGCAACCTCTGGCTGAGCAGTGACCAGGGTCTTGTGAGCTTCAACCCGGTGAAGGGAACGGTCTTTCAATATGGGGTTTTCCGCGGATTGCAGGGCGCCGAATTCATACCCAACGCCACGATGAAGGACAAGGACGGCAGGCTCTATTTTGGAGGGACCAACGGCTTCAATGTTTTTTTTCCGCAAGCCATAAAAAGGAATGAATTTGTGCCGCCAGTCGTCCTCACCTCTTTTTCCAGCAACTCCCGCCTGAGACGCTTCCAAAAACCATTCTCCAAAGTGAGCGACATAACTCTCAGTCACAGAGACCATGTAATCACACTGGGTTTTGCAGCGCTGGAATTTACAAGACCTCAAGCCAACAAGTACATGCATCAACTCGAGGGTTTTGACCCAAATTGGATCGATCTGGGGAACCATAATCAGGTGACTTATACCAATCTGCCACCCAACGATTATGTGTTCAAGGTCAAGGCGGCCAACCACGATGGCGTTTGGAACACCCAGCCCCTTCAAATTGGATTGACGGTTAAAAGTCCGCCGTGGAAATCGTTTTGGGCATACCTGATCTACAGCATGTTAATTCTCTTTGCTTGGGCGTTCTGGCTTAGATTGCAGAACCAGAAATTAAACCAGGAAGTGGAAAGACGAAATCAACTGCAAATGGAGGTTCGCGCAAGAACCAGTGAGTTGGAACAACAGCACTACACCTTGGAAAAACTAAATAAACAATTGGAGGAATCCAACCTCACCGACCATTTAACCGGCCTTAAGAACAGGCGCTATATGGTTCATTTTGTTCAGGAAAACCTGTTCCAATTCGGGGCCGGCGATTTCAGCGAAGG
>JBNKOV010000030.1:0-243 GCA_050294955.1 Holophagae bacterium | reverse complement strand
ATGGATGTTTCTGGTGGTTAACCTTGATCGGTTTCGAGTTTTAAATGATCGGTTCGGTCACGCAACCGGGGATATGATTCTGGTTCAGGCTCGTCAGATCCTCGATAATATTCGGAGCGAATCGGATCTTCTGATTCGTTGGGACAGCGACGAATTTGTACTCCTCACCCGAAGCCCCGATTCTCTTGGCGCACAAGATCTTGCCGAGCGTGTTCGCCAGGGCGTTGAGCTGCACACATTCAC
>JBNKOV010000029.1:0-16765 GCA_050294955.1 Holophagae bacterium | reverse complement strand
CATGTGATGATACTGTATTATTACCATCAAGCTCAGGAAGAATTTGATTGGCCAATTGTTTTCCAAGCTCCACACCCCACTGATCAAAGCTAAAGATATTCCAGATAACCCCTTGTACAAAAATCTTGTGCTCATACATTGCGATGAGCGATCCCAGCGCCGTGGCCGTGAGTTGCGGCGCCAGAATGCAGGTTGAGGGCCGGTTGCCTGAGAAAACCTTGAAGGGCGCTAACTCCGGGGGGCAACCCTCCGCCAGGACCTCTTCTAATGTTTTCCCAAAAGCAAGGGCCTCCTGCTGGGCCAGGAAGTTGGCCATCAACTTATCGTGATGATCTCCCAACCCCTGGACCGGGTTGGCAAATCCGATGAAGTCACAGGGCACAAGCCGCGTTCCCTGGTGGATGAGCTGGAAAAAGGCATGCTGACCATTAGTGCCCGGCTCGCCCCAGACGATGGGTCCGGTGGCGTATTGCACGGCCTCGCCGTTGCGGTCCACGCCCTTGCCGTTGCTCTCCATATCCGCTTGTTGAAAGTAGGCCGGGAACCGGTGGAGATACTGGGAATAGGGAATGATTCCATGGGTTTCGGCGCCCATGAAGTTGGTATGCCAAACCCCAATAAGCGCCAGAATCACAGGCAGGTTCTGTTCCAGTGGCGCCCGGTGAAAATGCTGGTCCATCTGATAAAAACCATCCAACAATTCGTCAAAACAGTCTGGACCCAAAGCGACGATTAAAGACAAACCCACTGCCGAGGTCAGGGAATAGCGGCCGCCTACCCAGTCCCAAAAAGCAAACATATTTTGGGGACCAATGCCAAAGGCTTCCACCTGTTCCCTGTTGGTGGATACGGCTACAAAATGTTGAGATACAGCCTCTTCACTGCCTAAACCATCAACCAGCCAGGCCCGGGCGCTCATGGCGTTGGTCATGGTTTCCTGAGTAGTGAAGGTTTTGGAGACGATGACGAACAGGGTTTCGCGAGGGTCAAGGTCTCTCAGGGTTTCTGTCAAGTGAGCCCCGTCTACATTGGATACAAAATCAAAATGAATGTGGTGGGGAGTGCGGAATTTGAGCGCCTCGTAAACCATTGCCGGACCCAGATCGGAGCCGCCAATGCCAATGTTGATGACATTGCGAATGATTCGGCCCGTGAAACCTCGCCAGTCTCCGGTTCTCACCTCGTCCGCAAAACGTTTCATCTGGTCCAAAACAGCGCGAACTTCTGGCATGACGTCTTTTCCGCCAACAAATACAGGATTTTCTGAACGGTTCCGCAGGGCTGTGTGCAAGACGGCGCGATTCTCGGTCTCATTGATCCTCTCCCCTGAGAACATGCGGTTTATTTCTGTCTCAAGGTTCCTTGCTCGGGCCAGGTCGAAGAGGAGATCCAGGGTTTCTGGGGTGATGAGGTTTTTGGAGTAATCCACAAAGAGGTTGCAGGCTTCCCGGCTCATTTGCACCGCCCGCTTGGGGTTCTGATCAAATGCGGTCCGAAGGTGAAATGTGTCGAATTCACGCGCATGCGCCTGAAGCGCTTGCCATTGGGGGAGTTGGTTGATCGCCATTCCTGCATCCTTATTGGGGAAGAGTAAACGGGCTGGCCCATTCGCCTCTTATTATAGAGCTGGCTCGATGCTGATCAACGGTTTTGCCTCAATTCTCACCCTTTTATAAAGAAAAAGCGGGAAGCCTGCCGCCAGACCTCCCGCTCTTTCGCAACTCAAAGGCTTTTTGCCTTAATTTCTTTTGGTAGGATCATCGCCTGCGTTAATGGACGCAGCGGTTTCGGTTTTGAATTCCGAATGCTGGCGTCTCGGCGGGTTTAGCAGCTTGGGTTTGGGATGGTATCCGGTCCAAACGTACCAGAAGGTGTCGGCGCCGTTCAGGCGTGCCAGCTTCTTGTCGCCCTTTTCAAAGGTTCCGGTGATGGGATCAAAGTCGCCCAGCGACTTTTCTGTCCAAACGTCTTTCTTCTTTTTCAGTTTCAAGTCTTCCAGATCATAGGCGAGGGTGCCGTAATAAGGAGGGGCCTTGGGAGGTCGGAAAAAGAACACCTGGGTTTTGCCCGCTTTGCCCTTCCATCCGCCTTCTGCGGCCGGGTGGGCGATGGCGTAGGCCTTGCCTTCATGGTTCATGGCGAAGACCGACATTTTAGGCGGAAGCGCTTTATTGGTTTCCACCGGAGCCATCAGGGGATCGGGAGACAGAATGAACGCGCTGTAAGGGTTGCGTTCATCATGGCTTTTTCCCTGAACGCTGGCCACCGTGGTGTTGGGATGGCGGTTCTTCCAATCGCCAAATACGGTCTTGGTTAAAATGGGGAGTTGTTGCAAGGTCTTGCCCTGCATGTCGCCGCCCAGGGCTTCACCTGTGACGCCAGCCCAATAGGAGCTGGTTTCGCCGTCGATAAAAACCATGGAGCTGTGGTAGAGTGCGGCTGGCCAGCTGAAATTCAGCTTCTTGCCGTCTACGTTGCTGTTGTAAGCCACAGCCGAGTTGGCCATGGGATCCCAAAAAAGGACAAAGGGCTGATCGCCAATCTGGTCGTTCACGACAAAGTACATGTTGAGCAGGTTCATGGAATAGGCGCGTGTTTCGCCGTTGTGTTGGAGGCCGATGATCCAGGCGTTGTCAGGCATGTTGGATTGGGCGGCGGGCACATATTCCGGGCTGTTCAGGGGCGCGATGGATTCGGCCCCGGGTTTCACGGTAAAGCCCTTTAACTGCTTGAGATCTTCCAGGGTTCTGTTGCCTGCAAAGACCATGGAACAAACGATTAAAGCGAGCAAGGGCAATCTGGTGCGCAGTCTCATGATTAAGCTCCTCCTGATGGTGAGGGATAGCCCCTTTTTGTGTTGATGATTCATGTCAAATCAATGGGTGCTTGTTAAAAACACCATCAGTCTTTTCTACTACTTTAGTTGATCCCGACCCGAACATAAAGCCCTAATCGACGGGAAATCTGAAATTCGTTTATTGTTTTGGCCGTCTAATGGCAATAGTACTGCATGGTTTGAACCTTTAGCTTCTTGGGTTTCAACTTTACCTTGATTTTTCGACAATCCCCGTTCTTTTCAGGGGGCTCTGTGTTGTAGGCAAGTCGGTATTGCGAACGCAACTCGCCTTCGATCAGGGTCAAAATCTCTGAGAGCCGACCGGGGTCTCCCGCCATGTATAGTCCGCCCCCGGTCTGACGCGCAAGCAAAGCCAGGCCATTGTTCCTCTGGTCGTATCGGTTTCCGGCGATGATGTAGAGGCGAATCTGAGACTGCCGGGCGAAGTGGGCAAATTCGGCGGGTTGATATTCGCTGCGATTGTCCATGCCATCGGTAAAAACCAACAGCGCCCGTCGGCCCTTGATGCCGCCAAGCTGATGCAGCGCAAAGGCGATGCTGTCATTGACGCCAGAACCCAGGCTAGCCTGGATGGGGGTGGACAGCATCTGATCCAATCCTTTGTTTAAGGCTCTTCGGTCACTGGTGAACGGGGTTACAAGGGTGGGTTTGTCTAGAAAATACATTATGGAGGCCCGGTCATTCTTCCCAATATTTGCGTTGATCATGCGACGGCTGCCCTGCACGATTTCAGATACGTAGGGAGCCATGGAACCGGAAATGTCGGTGAGGAAAGTGAGATGCAAGGGCAGGTCGTTGGCGAGTTCAAAATGTTCGATTTCTTTTTTCTCGCCATCTTCAAAAACGGTAAAGTCTTCCCGAGATAGGGTTAACACCGGTTTGCGATTCTTGTCGTAAACGGAAGCCCACAGTTCTATTTGACGAACCTCAAGGGTCTCCAGGAAGCCCGGCGCATTAAACAAGACGCTGTCTCTGGCAGTGCTTCCTCTATCCGTGGTCCCAATGACGGAGAGATCACAGGCGCCCTGTTCATTTTCCAGGTTGAGCGGCAAAATGTAAGGGGGGTGGCGAAGTGTGGCGATCTTTTCGGAGTTCAGATAAAAGTCCAATCGTCGCAGGCTCTCGTCTTTTGGGGTGTTCACCTGGACCTCTGCGCGGGCGGCCTTGCCATATTGCCCGCCATTAAGGGGGGAAGTGATGCGGATGGAAAACGCGTAGGGACCTTTATTTAATGTTATATGATCCCGGGCCAGGACCTGGCCGTTTTCGTCTAAAGCTTCCGCCTCCAAATTCATGATTTTGGGTCCTCTGGGAAGCTTGATCTTTAACTGATAGGGCGCCTTGTCAGCACGACCCATATCCCGCCCGTCGAGAAGGAAACGCACGGCTTTCACGCTCTTGCCAGACACAACCGTCTCCACGTTCATGCTCCGCGTCAGGATTTCCGAACCCGGGTCCAGGATATGCACGCCATTGGCCTGCAGGGGCTTCACGAGAACGGAATCCCCTGAATCGGGCGTGTTGATCTTCCCAGTAATGGTGAAGTCCAGCGTTCGAGCCATGATCGCTCTCTTTTCGCAACTCAGCAGTTCCACATGAAGTTGTTGAGGTCCACGAGTGAGCGCTCTTTCAAATACCAGGTTGATGGGGTCTGCCGATGAGCCGGGAGCAAACTCCAGTCGGAAGGTATCTACAACCTCCCCTCTTTTCCTCACCTGACCTTCCAGAACCAGACTGGAGCATGCTTTGGGCGTGTCCTCCAAGAAAACCATGTCCTGTTGGGTTGTCCATTTAAAGGTGACAAAGCTGCGGCCCGACTTTTCCGAAACGGAATAGACCGACACCCCATCGGAGCTTGCTGGGGGAGTTGGGCCTTGCATTGCAAAGTTCAGCCCAAAGATCAAAATGAGTCCGGATGGTATGACAATCATGTAACGCCTCCTCTGTGGTATGCCGAAATGAATAATGGAGCACAACTCATGCCAATAGCCATTCCCCGTATCTTGGGCTTTTTCGAGCACGGGACCGTCGATCCGAGATGACAGGCTGTCTCATTTTGGGAACAGATCAGCGAGGTCGGTAGAGTTCCCAGGTTGTGGCCAACATATGGTGAAGGTCAGATTGTTGGGGCGTCCAATCGAGCAGGCTCCGGGCAAGAGCAGCGTCTGCGAGAAGCGAGGGCGCATCGCCGGGTCTACGGCCCACAATGGAGACGTCCAGAGATTTGCCAATCACCTTTTCAGCGGCGGCCAGAACTTCCTTCACAGTATAACCCTTTTCGGAACCCAGGTTCACAATCAGGTCTTTGTCATGGGTTTCAAGCCAGTTCAACGCTTTGGTGTGAGCCGCCGCCAGGTCGTGGACGTGGATGTAATCGCGAATGCAGGTGCCGTCCCGGGTCTCGTAATCATCCCCGTACACTTCCAGCTTGGAACGTCGTCCCGAGGCAAACTCCATGACCAATGGGATCAGATTCTGAGTGCCCCGCTCCCTGCCGGGCGCCCTGCCAGAAGCGTCATAACCCGCTGCGTTAAAATACCGCAACGAGGCGAACCTCAAACCTCGTAATTGGGAGTACCAGGCCATTTGCCGTTCCACCTGAAGCTTGGTGAATCCGTAAAAACTGGTGGGGTTCAAAGGGTGTTTTTCATCCATAGGAAGGTATTGAGGGTCCCCGTAAACCGTTGCTGTTGAGGAGAAAACAAAGAAGCGAACACCGAACTGCACCGCCAGTTCAAGCAAGCGATAGGAGCCTTCAATGTTATGGCGAGTATACCGTTCCGGTTCATTCATGGAATCGCCCGCAGCCTTCAAAGCCGCGAGGTGGACGATGGCGTCGAACTCTGTGGCCCTCATCAAACGCTCAAGGACGCCTTTTTCAAAAATATCGCCTTTAACGAAGGCGGCCCCTTCCTGCAGGTTCTCTTCTCGGCCTGTGCTCAAATCATCGAAAACCGTTACTCGGTGGCCGTGCTCCAAAAGATCCATAACCACATGAGATCCGATGTACCCAGCCCCGCCCGCTACCAGAATATGCATGCGTCAACCCCTTAAAAATGCCTGTGGGTTCATTGCGCGCCGCCTGGGCCGAACCCGTTTATGGCTGAAGTGTAACCCCTGAAAGACGGCTTGTCCTAATTTTTTTTGAGAATTTCTGGGCGTTGGCGCGGACGATATTTCTCAGGGGCTCACACCATGGGGGCTCTGTCCTTTGAAGGTTATGAGATTGTCGAAAAAACGTGATCTAACTCTCAATTCGTAAAAAAGATCTCCAAAAAGCACTTAAGTGCTTGAAATTTGTGTCGAAAGACTTATTATATATTGGAACTGTAGTTTCGAGAATGGGGTGCTTACCATGAAAAGATTATTGTTACTTGCCACGTTGCTCTTGCCACTGACGGTCCTCGCACAAAGTGCGGGAGACACGAAAGACATCGATGGGCAAAAGTTTACGTATAAAGGCGGTACATGGGTTCATGACGCGTTAAATGACGGAGCGGTCGCCGAAAAATCTTTTTCGGTGGTGTACCGCGACAAGACCTGGCAAAAATGGTATTCAGAAGGATCTTCCACGCTGAAGAGCATTTTGGATCTTGGACCCACTGTCCTGTTTAAGTACAAGGACGACAAAGGTGTTTACCACACTTATGGTGTTTTCGACAGCAAAGCTGCTTTGGCGGCGGCTGCTGGAGGCGGTAGCGGCGGAACCGCAACTGCTGGCGGCGCTGGCGGTTCAGGTGGCGGATCGGCTGCTGGCATGGCTACGACCACCAAGGTTTTGATCGGCGCAGGCGCGCTTGTTGCTGGCGCTGTGATCGTTGACGCTGCACAGGATGACAATGAGGACTCTGCCACCCGGCGATAATCATAATCCATAGTTTACGTGAAAAAGACCAATCGAAAGGTTGGTCTTTTTTCATATGGACTTCTGTAAATAAACCCACAAGTATAGGCCAAGCACAGACTAACAAGCTTTTTTATAAACAGTGATCATTGATTGGCTTTGAGGCCCCTCGGCATTGATATGCGAGGAAAAAGACCTCAAAACAGGGGAAATGGGCTTTTTTTTTACAAAAGCGCTCTTTTTTTGAAGACGAAACGGCTCGTTGCTGGTATGGTTATGGTTATAAAGGAGTATGGAGGCATCAATGCGGAAAAGAATCCTGGTGGTAGAAGACGAACCAAAGATTAGAGAAGGTGTTTTGGACGCCCTCAGCTTTCAGGGTTTTGAAGTCATGGCTGCGGAACGCGGAGATGAGGCCTTGTCTAAAGCGATCATGCTGAATCCAGATCTTATCTTGCTGGACATCATGTTGCCCAAGCTCAATGGCCTGGATGTTTGTGAGAATCTAAGGGAAAGTGGGATTAAAGCGCCCATCATCTTCCTGTCCGCCAAGGGCAGAGAGAGTGATCGGGTTGAAGGCCTGGAAAAAGGCGCGGACGACTACATAACCAAACCCTTTTCCATTAAAGAGCTCATAGCCCGGGTGAACGCGCATCTTCGTCGTAGAGATTTTGACAAGGTGGAAGCGCTAAACCAAGGGAAGCGCAGCGGACCCATGCGTGTGAAAGATCTCACCATTGACTTTGAAGCTCGATCCTGCTGGTTGAATGAAAAACGACTGCATTTGTCTGAGAAGGAATTCCTGATCTTAAAAATTCTCTTCGAAAACATAGGCAAGGTGGTTGACCGAGAAACGTTGCTTCGCGAGGTTTGGGGTTACAAGAACTTCGGATTGGAAACGCGAACTGTAGACGTGACCATTGGCAAACTTCGCCAGAAAATTGAAAAAGACCCGTCTTGCCCTGAAATCGTAAAAACCAAACGAGGCAAGGGTTACATTATTGAAGATGCAGTTTAGTAGAAACCGAATCGTCAAGACGTTTGTCGGTTATGTGATCATTATTTTGATACCCCTGGCTGTGCTGATGCAGCAGGGAATTACTTCGCTTAAAAACTATAAGGGTTATCTGGTTAGCGAAGTCGAGTCTCGTCTCCAAAATATTGGAAACGATTTTGTTCGGGATCTGGATCGGGAGTGGGAAGATTTTCTGAGTGTTGAAGAGGCCCGGAAATTCTACCATTACCAACCGTTGATTATTCCCGAGGAGGACAGTTACTCCGGGTCTCCCGATTCGGCGGTGCAACGATCGCCGTTGTATAAACGGGTAGGCCTGTTGAGCAATTTGCACAAGGTCGCAGGGAGCGGCCATGCAGTTGCAGGCAACGCTGTAAAGGGCCGATTGTCGCCCAATTTGGACGAGGTCATTTCCAGCAGCCTTGTCGGGTATTTTCAGATTGGCGCCAATGGACAAATCATCTCCCCTTATTTTGATTCATCCAAAACATTTCCCACCCCGCCTGCTGAGTTGGACTCCATTAACGCGTACCACGAATTCTTGACAAATAATCTCAAGCCTTATCTTTTCCGACGCTTAAAGCTTGAACCAATCGACCAGACACGACCAACCGCCGTCATCCAACGATTAAAAACCAGTCGAAAAACCTGGAACAACGTGCCGGTCAACAGTCTGCTCAGATTCCAGGATCTTTACGGATACCAGCCGGGGTCCGACGTCTCCACGCTTCGAGTCTCCTATCATGCCTTTCACACCTTCGATTATTTAAACGAAGCCGATGGTGTACAGTATCTCGTCGGCTTGCGCCCTGTGGTTTTTGGAAAGAACGAAGTGGTTGCCCTTCAGGGATTCTTGCTGAATATGTCCTTGTTCGCTCAGGAGGCTCAGGCCTATTTGGAGCCGTTTCAGCCTGAGAAGGGCAGCGTGGTCGTTGAGGAGACCACGGCGACCGGGAAAAATTTCAAGCGTCTGTATCTGCCGTTTAACGCCTACTCCGTCACCTTCAATAAGGGAGACGAGGCCTTGTATTTGAGGAATTACAAGGAGCAGGTCCGATGGTTTTGGACCACCACGCTTATTTTTGTGGTGGTCATGATAAGCGCATTGGTTCACCTCGGCCGGTTGATCATGGCCAACGCCAGGTTAAATCGAAAGAAAAATGATTTTGTTTCGGCCATTACCCACGAACTGAAAGCCCCGCTCACCAGCATCATCATGTATGCTGAAATGCTGGAAGAGGGTTGGGTGAAGGGCAAGGAAGCCACCTACTACCGCCATATCCACGGGGAGTCCGAACGTTTGTCCCGCCTCATCAAGAACATCCTCGATTTTTCCGGTTTGGAGCGTGGCGTTTTCAAGTTAAAGAAAAATTCCCTGCTGCTTCATACATTTGTCGAAGAAACACTGGACCCCTTAAGGGTTTGGATCGACAACAACGGCCTGAAGCTGAATTTGGAAATCAAGGCGACGCCCTATGTCATTGCTGACAAGGACTCACTCTCCCAGGTGCTCTACAACCTTTGCGACAACGCCATTAAATACGGTCTGGCGGTAGAAGGAACCTCCATTCTCACCATTATCATCGATGAAACCGAAACCCATGCCCGCCTGGTGGTTTATGATAACGGGCCGGGGGTTCCCAAAAAGGAACAGCAGAAGGTGTTCAATCGTTTTTACCGATGTGAAAACGAGTTGACACGAGAGAGCACAGGAACCGGATTGGGTCTGGCATTGGTGAAAGAGCTGGTTACTGGGAATGACGGCGTGATCGAATTGTTCCAACCACCCGACCATGGATTTGGAGTCAAAATATCCCTGCCAAAAGTGGTTATCGATCCATCCCTGGTGTCTCGGCCAACGCCTGGCGCAAAATCTGGAAATTAAAAACCTCAAGCCCTTATTAAGATCACTGGACAGTAACGCGCTGAAATGTTAGTTTGTAGTCTGGAAGAAGTGTATAAACTGTTTCCCTGCACTTTATCAGCTAAAAGGACCAGGTCAGAAAAATCAATGGACTGCATTATATTGGCGGGCAACAGGGACAGCTACCGCGAAGTCTCCAACAAACACAACAAGGCTTTTCTCAAAATTGGGGATCGAACCATCCTCAACATCATCATGGACCAGTTGGCCGGGGTCCAGTCTATTGATCGCCTTTTAATTGTGGGTCCCAAAGCCGCCTTGGAAGGTGAGATTTCTCTTTACGGGTCCTATCCCAAACCCATCCAGGTTTTTGACCAGAAAAACGATCTTGTGGAAAATATCCTGAGCGTGGTCGAAGCAACCTCAGCAGGCCAACCCGAAGATCGCCACGTGCTTATCCTTCCTTCAGACATTCCCCTGATCACCGAGCGCGAAATAAACCAGTTCATGAGTCTTTGCGACATGGACAATCATGACTACGTTGGCGGGGTTACAGATGAAAGCACCCTCTCCCGCTTTTACCCAACAGAAAATAAGCCCGGTGTTCGCATGGCCTATTTCCAATGCAAGGGCGTGAATTATCGAATCAACAATCTTCATATGGTTCGCCCCTCCGCCGTGCGGAATATTGGCTACATTCGGAAGGTTTATGAAATTCGGTATCAGAAGCAGCTCCGGAATATTTTAGGTGTGTTGCTCCAGTTGTTGGGCATGGCGGTTAAAATTCCCGGCGCCATTCCCACCTACATCTTTCTCCAACTCTCGCGAGTTTTCACCAGTAAAGGTTGGGACAGAGCGTCCCGGTTTTGCAGCAACCGGGTGGGCCTTGGCCATTTGGAACGTTATATGGGCCACATTCTGAAGACCCGAATCAAGATCGTAGTAACAACCTATGGCGGCTCCGCCATTGACGTAGATAATGACCGGGATTACCACGCCATTAACGAACGGTTTGATGAATGGTCCGAAATGCAAGCCCGGCTGGGTGACGATTGAACTTTGAGCCATCCGGCTCTCTGAGGCCCTCTCCTACGAAAACCCGGGCTGAAATGGCAGCTGACATGCATCAGGCCAATGAATCTGCTCATTGGAACGCAGATCATTTCGGGCTGTCAAACCCTGCAAAGACTAACGCTCATAGGGAAAAGCGCCGATTTGTCTTGCGATTTCGCATCTTTTCTTGCCAACCCAAACTAACAGAAAGCAACGCCTTACGCCGCCCCTGTGTGAATTTTCGTGAGTTTCGCTTTACATGCCTCGACGAACACCGTAAAATTAACCGTGTGCTTGGTAGATTTATGCATTCATTTTTTCTAGTTCTATGGCGAGGGCGGTTGGCGGAAACCCTGCCAGTATTCTATAAGGAGGGGCGATAGATGGCGTTGGCTGTGCAGGGACAGGAATACCGAATGGTGAAACGCCTCTCTAATAGGGAGGAGACAAGGGTTTTTCTGGTGGAAAATGATGATGGCCACCGTCTCGTTCTGAAATGTCACGCTCACCCCAGTCTTTTTTTTGACGAGCTGGCTCGGTATTACGCGTGCGATTCCCCTTACCTCTGTCAAATCCTCTACAATCACCCGCCATTTTTAATCAGCGGCGATAATTTCGCATTTCATGAAGAGATTATGATGGCCTTTGGTCAGGAGCCGCGCCAGTTTGCAAGCGCAGCCGAAATGGCTGAAAGCGACATGAGCAGAGTTGGCGTGTTGGTTTTGGAATGGGTTGACGGACAACCCCTGGCCGACATGCTCCCCAGCCTGGAAGATGACCAGAAAATTCAGTATTTAGATCAGTTGACCCAAGCTGTGGAAATGTTGCACGGTTGTGGCGAACATCATGGAAAATTAATGCCAGATAATGTCTTGGTCGATGTGAATACGCAATCCATTCGATTAATAGATTTGGGATACACGCCGGGCATATCTCCGTGGGAACCGGGCTACCAGAGCCCTGAGCACGACCCCAATTCAAAACGAAAGCCCGGTCCAGCCAGTGATGTATACATGGTGGCGCTCAACTTCATGAGTGATCCAATTTTTCAGAACAAGCCATATGCGCGATTGATGAAGGCCTGCTTGAAGGCTAACCCCAATCAAAGGCCTGATATTCGTTTTATCCGTTCAGCTCTTGGGTTCCAAACTGAGAAGGTCAGACGCTACGTCCTGAACCGGTCTTTTAGATGGGCGGCAGTTGCATGTCTTGTTTTAGCGTCTGTCATTGCCATTACAGTGACGCGCAAGGACAGCTTTGTTGAAATCAAGGATCGTTACATCTCCAATTTGGAAGTAAACCCGCAGGAGACTGTAGACCAGTTGGCCAGTTTAAGGGAAGACCATTTAGAGTATGGCTCCGCCCTTACCGAAGCCATTGCTGCGGCCAAACGGACAAGCCAAAGCAAAATCCTTCGCCTGAACAAACAGGATATCAGCAAACCCATTGCAGTGGTCGCGCTGCCTCAAAGGCCCATGGTCATTGGCCGCGACTCGGTGATGGAACTGGGCGATTGGGTTGAGATAGATGGAAAAACGGGTTATATTTCGAAAATCAGCGTTACCGGACTTCTTGTTCAAGCAGATGGAGAAGAAGTTCAGTTGCCTTTCGAGCCCCCCGGCTTCACGCTCAATCAAAATTTTAATCGTCCTGGAATTCTTGTGTGGCGTCATGAGAAAAATCTGAACCGACTTCTTGAAAGCCTTCCCCCGTTGCCCGGGCTCTTGGGAGAAGAAGCTTCTATTATTACAAGGGATACAGCAATTTCGCAGATCTTCAAGGGAAGGAGGCTTTCTGTTTCAGAAAACAGCCTGTATGGCTTTTATGCTGTGCCCACATTCAGCAGGTTTTTAGATGAATTATCGGATCAGTTGGAAATTGCAGAAGTTGACGAATCCATTCGGATTGCCTTGTCGCCAACCCGTTTGCCTTTCCACTACCAGTTTGAGTATCTGAATATTCAAGACAGAACAGTGGAAAGGCTGGCCATGCTCTTTGAACAAGAGCTTGGTTTCACCTTTGAGACTGCGCCAGAAGTACGAGATCATCTTCTGGAGAATAAAAAACTTAAAAATGTGAATTGGCGCCAGGTTTTGGAAGAGTATGGGCTTAACTGGGAATTAAGCCATCAAAACGGAGTCTTCAAAATTACAATACAACCTTAAACAGGTTCACTATTTGGCCGTGGTGGTTCCGGTCATTCATTCATATGGGGTAAGGAAGGTTGATATGAAACGTATTGTCATAGCTCTATTTATATTGCTTTTTAGTATCACAATAACTTCGGAGGACGTGCCGCCTGAGCCTACGGGAAAAGAGTTTCTCGGCGAGTGGTGCCCATATGTGGGCGGGAGTTGTATCATTCCCCCGGCGCCTCCGCCGCCCACTGGCGAAGTGAAGGAATAAGGCTTTCTATCTCCGCTTGGAGTTAAACCATTCAGGCTTATCTGGGTTGAGAGGCGCCCATTGGGCGCTTTCTCAGCTATAATAGACGAGTTACGCCTGGCTTCAGGGAAGGCGTGTATCTGTGAGTGGGTTTCCGCTATTGCATAACGGACCATTTGTCACTCCTCCAGGTGGGTATCCATGACTTTGATTTTGGCGCTGCTCCTCATTTTCAATCAAGAAAGCCCATCCGCCGAAACGGAGACCAACGCCATTCAGGATCGCCTTAAGAGCATTAATCAGAACCTGGGGCGGCTGGATCGAAAACTGGACGAGATGAAAGCCCGTTCCAATCGGCTTTCCGACGATATCGGCAAGCTGGAACTTCAACGCGCTATCGTTTCGGAGAAAATTGAGAAACACGAGCTTGAGCTGGCCGATGCAGATCGAAGATTGGCCCACAATGAGAGTGAACAAATTCGCTTGCAAGAGCTGGCGGCTCAACAGCAAACTCATATTGGGAACCGGCTGCGCAAGCTCTACAAAAGGGGCTCATTGGGATATGCCCAAATTTTCTTGAAACAATCTCGTCTTTCAGAGCTTATAAACGCCTACCACTATGCCAAAGTTCTCACAGACCAGGATCACCAGGCCCTGTTGAGCTTTAGGGAAACCCTGATCTCGCTTGAGACGGTTAAAGAGAACCTGATCAATATACGAGCGGAAGCCGAGAAAACCCGCGCCCAGTTGGCCATGCAGGAGAAGAATCTGGAGAACCTGCTCGCCGCGCGCTCCGCCAAGCTGAAATCGATTCGCCAGGAAACGAAGAAGCAACAGAAACTACTGGCGGATTTGGAGTTGGAGCGAGAAGAATTATACATGATGATCAGACGCCTCACCGAAACCGACAAAGATCCCATGGAGCTTCAAATCCCCATCGACCGCTATCGCGGCAAGCTGAGCTGGCCGGCGAAAGGCGATCTATTGCGCAAGTTTGGCGTCTATAGAGACCCGGAGTTTAGCACCAAGCGCATGCAAAACGGCATACAGTTGGCATCGGTGAAAGGGTCGGAGGTTCGCAGCGTGTATGGGGGCAAGGTGGTCTATGCAGATTGGTTTAAAAGCTATGGAAACCTTGTCATCATAGATCATGGGCAAAAGGTTATCAGCTTCTACGCCCATTGCGATCGAATGCTGGTGAATAAAGGCGAATATGTGGACAGAGATGAACTCATTGCCTTTTCAGGCGATACCGGATCTCTTCAAGGGCCTATTCTCCACTTCGAAATCCGCAACAAACGAGAGCCCGAGGATCCCCTGAAATGGTTGCAAAAGCGAAGTTCAACTTCGAAAAAGAGACGACGTTGATTGTTTCATCCAGAGTGATTTTAACAGCATTCAGCTTGACCTGCGACGGTCGGTGAGATAAGGTGATGGTCAGGAGAAAGCATGAGCAAGCCCTACAGGTCTTTGAAGTATCTTAGAGAGTTTCAGTGTATTGGCCCAGAATGTGAGGACACATGTTGTCAGGGTTGGCAGGTGAATCTGTATGAGGATGATTTCGAAAAACTAAGGAAGCTGTTCCAAAGCAAGAAAGAGCTTCGTCACTACATGCTTTCGATTGATCTGCATCCCGACGAAAAACGAAGCCTTGAAGATTACGGCGTTTTGGCCTTTGGAAACAACAACCATTGTCCCATGTTAAATGATGGCTGGTGTGTTCTTCATCGAGATCACGGCGAGAAAATGCTGCCGAGAGTTTGCGCCACCTTCCCCAAGAATATAATCAGGCTGCCCGACAAAACCGAGGTCCACGGCTTGCTGGCCTGCCCGGAAGTGGCCCGAAAATGCCTGTTGGAGGAAGAGCCGCCCGTGGCGGCGGACTATCCCAGGGACAAACTGCCTGCAATTTTTGAGCATAGCGACTTTAGCGAAGATGAGCCTGATCTCTATCAGCGGGGTCTGCCTCGCCTTGTTGAGCTAACCTCTTGGATCATTAGCTTAAAAGACAAAAGCGAAAGCCAGAAAAACTATTTAATCGCTTATTTCCTGAAACGCGTTTCCGCATTTTATCGAAAGGGTATGGAGCGGGATCCCAGTAAGCGCCTGGAGTCCATTACCGCCCGAATGGAAAAGCCCGAGTTTATAGAAAAGACCCTTCAGGCCTTTCAACCCAACACCGCTTGGGACCCCAAATTGATTGAACTGCTTGTGGGCGTGCTGAACGCAACTTTCATGAGTGAACAGCGCAAACGGTACAGCGACATGTGCGAAGAAGTTCTCGCCAGCTTCGGCGAGGCTGGCGGCAATGTGCTGCGCTTCCACGTACTGACCCCTGACCGGTTGGACGCCATCTGGGGTGAATTTCTGGAGCGCAGAAAAAAAGTGTTGGCTGTATTTGAAGACAGACTAGAACGGTATTTTCTGAATTTCAGCATGAACTTCTGGTCTCAAAGCCTTTATAAGAGTTATGAGACGCCAGAACTCACGGCCTGTGAGTTTGCCATGACCCATAGCGTTCTTCGTTTTCTCATGATCAGTCACCCTCAGGTGATCGCTCGTGTGGACGACCCGCAAAGCAAACAAACAAGAGACATTCTGGATAAGACCATTGTTGCGGTGGTTCAACCCTTCATGAAACATATTTCCGCGAATTCCCAGCTTATGAAAAGTATTGTGAAAGGCATGACCGATGCAAACCTGTCGAATCTGCCCAGCCTGGCCGCCTTGCTGATGGTGTGAAGCCTGACAGGCCATTTAGGCAGTCACAACCAGTTGTTCTGGATATTAGAAAACAACTGAAAATGGCTTTAAAAATGTGACGGGCTTCTTAGTTAGCGGTTTGCAACGGGGCGTTGAACCGCTATACTTTGCAGGTGCGAAGCGAAAAGCGAGTCTTTCATGTTGAAGTTTTTTGAGATGCCCGGTCAATTGATTCTCCTCAGTGGAGAAGTATTTGCGTGTTTGTTCACACGCAAACCAGAAGTGCGTGCATGGATGCTTCAATTTTACTATTTGGGCGTGAATTCACTCAGCATCGCATGCATTACGGCCCTATTTACAGGCATGGTCCTAGCGCTACAGGCGGCCTTTGCTCTTTCCTCTTTTGGAGCGGAACTTTTCGTTGGCGATCTTGTAAGCCTTAGCATTGTTAGAGAGTTGGGTCCCGTTCTTACAGCCCTTTTGGTTGGGGGCAGAGTTGGCGCTGGCATTACGGCGGAATTGGGATCTATGAAGATTACCCAACAACTGGACGCCATGCGAGCCATGGCCACCAACCCTGTCTATAAATTGGTGATTCCCAGATTAATCGCCTGTGTTATTTGCCTCCCAGTTCTTACAATCATTGCAAATTTTCTGGGAATTATGGGCGGCATGTTCCTGGCTGCTTTTGAACTCAATATTGAAGGGCCGTTCTATATGGCTCGGGTACAACAGGCTTTGGGGCTGGGCGATATTTTCAGCGGCTTGGGGAAATCGGTCTTTTTCGGCTTTTTTATTGGCATCATTTCCTGCAATAACGGGATGAGAGTGGAAGGCGGCGCGGACGGCGTGGGCATGGCTACCACGCAGACCGTAGTAACAGCCTCAATTGTCATTCTCATCAGCGACTTTTTTCTCACCAAGATGTTTTTCATGTTGGGAGGTTTTTAGAATGGCGCTCTACCAATTGGAAAGCATTGAAAAGTCTTTTGGATCCAAAGCGGTCCTTCGTGGCCTGAACTTAACGATTAAGAAGGGCGAAAC
>JBNKOV010000028.1:0-17171 GCA_050294955.1 Holophagae bacterium | reverse complement strand
CCAGTTCGGCTCTGCGTTTTTTGACCCTGCTGCTGGGCGGAACACCCTTGTTCCACTCTGGGATGGCGGGAAAACCGGGCGGTTCCCTGTCGCTCCCCGTGAATACTGGTGACATCATGTTCGGTTTAGGCTATGATATTGAGCCGTGAGTTTGTTGAGCGAGGGATGCATTGGCAAAAAAACATACAGAACTGGTTGCGAAAGAGGGTTGGATTTTTCTATTTCCATTTATCGTTCTTACCCTTCTCAGCTTTTTTATGGGATGGCATATCATCCTAACCCTTGTTTTTGCGATTTTGGGTTTCTACGTCGCCTGGTTTTTCCGGAATCCCTATCGTCAGATCCCGGACGACCCCGACAGCATTGTGTCTCCGGCGGATGGCAAGGTGGTGGGCGTACATAAAATGGAGGACGGCCGTCACCTCATTACCATATTCCTTAATATATTCAACGTGCATGTGAATCGTTGTCCCATTGGCGGCACGGTGGAGCATGTGGAGCATTTTAAGGGTCTGTTTCTGGCGGCCTATAAAGAGGAAGCGTCTGAATTAAATGAGCGGAATCTGGTGGTTATACGAGATGGCGATTTTCGCGTGGATGTTATCCAAATCGCGGGTCTCATTGCCCGGCGCATTATCTGCTGGGTGGGTAAATCACAAGAAGTGGCGCGGGGCGAGCGGTTTGGTTTAATTCGCTTCGGGTCGCGCATGGACATCATCCTGCCCGAGAGTTGCGAGGTTCTGGTGAAATCGGGCCAGAAAGTAGCCGGCGGCTGTGATATTCTTGCAAGAAGGGTTCGGGAAACGGCCTGACATTTCCCAAGTTTGAAAGAGGCTTTGTATCATGACGAGTACTGCACAACACAAGAGAAAGCCGCCCTGGCTCAGGGTGAAGATGGGTGGTGGTGATACTTTTCACGGCATTAAGCGCGAGCTGCGCGAAAAGAGCCTTTTTACGGTTTGTGAGGAAGCGCGTTGTCCCAATATTGGGGAATGCTGGCGCGACGGCACGGCTACGATTATGATTCTGGGCGACACCTGCACCAGGGGTTGCCGGTTCTGTAATGTGAAGTCGGGCAATCCCAGAGGTTTCCTGGATCGGGACGAGCCGCAGAAATGCGCCGACACCGTGGCCACCATGAACCTGAACTATGTTGTGATTACCTGCGTGGACCGGGACGATCTGCCCGATGGGGGCGCGGAGCAGTTCGCTAAAGTGATCCGGGCCATTCGAGACACCAAGCCGGATTGTCTGGTGGAGGCCCTGGTCTCGGATTATCAGGGACGTGAGAAGGATATTGCATTGCTGGCGGACGCAGCGCCCGATGTTTTTGCCCATAACGTAGAAACGGTTGAGCGGCTTACGCCCAAGGTTCGAGATCCCCGCGCTTCCTATAGGCAGTCTTTGGAAGTATTGTCGTTTGTGAAGCGCTACGAGCCGAAGAGACTCACCAAGTCCAGCATTATGTTGGGTCTGGGCGAAACCAGAGACGAGGTTCTAACCACCCTTTCCGATCTCAGACAGGTGGGCGTGGACGTGGTGACCCTGGGTCAGTACCTCAAGCCGTCCGGCAAGCATTTGGACGTGGAAGAATATCTGGAGCCCGAAGCCTTCGATGAGTTGGGGGAACGGGCGCGGGAAATGGGATTTCTCTATGTCGCCTCCGGGCCATTGGTTCGGTCGTCCTATAAAGCAGGCGAGTATTTTCTCGCCAATCACCTGGCCCGAGAGCGGGCCTACGCCTTGCGAGGCGCGTTCCAAGTTTAGTCCACTTTTTTTCATGGTAAGATGGAGGAGTCTTTCATGGCTGAAGAATTTAAGTTACCCGAAATCGGCGAAGGCGTTGTAGAGGGCGAAGTGGTGGAATGGCATGTAAAGCCAGGAGATCAAGTAACCCAGGATATGCCTGTGGTTGCGGTGCTTACAGACAAAGCAACCGTAGAGATCACCTCGCCAGTAGACGCCGTGGTTTTAGAAATCCACGGGGAGCCCGGCGAGATGATCGGGGTTGGCGATGTGATCATGAAATTGCAAACCACCCAGGTCCTGCCCGTTAAGGAAGGCGCCAGCGCGCCCGCTCCTGCAGCGGCCCCTGCTCCGAAAGCCCAAATGCCCGCGCCCAAGACCGTGGTGCCTACAGACAATCCCTCCATCAGCGCCTTTGGCACGCCCCTGGCCACGCCAGCGGTTCGCAAATTGGCTGGTGAGAAGGGTGTGGATCTTCGAACCATACAGGGCAGCGGACCCAATTACCGCATTACCCGCGACGACGTCCTGGGCGCTGGTCAGCCTAAATCTGCGCCTGCTCAGGCCGCCCCGGAAAAGGCGGCTCCAGCCGTTGCGGCCCCGCAGCCAACGGTTATTCCGCCTTCTGAGGGCGAGACCCGGGAGAAATTGAAGGGCCTGCGCAAGGCCATCCACGCCGCCATGACCCGCTCGAAGCAGGTCATTCCCCATTTCACTTATGTAGATGAAGTGGAGATGGATCGCCTGATTGAGATGCGCAAGATGGTAAAACAAACCGCTGCAGATGAAGGCGTTAAGCTGAATTACCTGCCGTTTGTGGTGAAGGCCGTTGTACTGGCTCTGAAGAAGTTCCCCATCCTCAACGCGTCGGTGGACGATGCGGCGGGTGAAATCGTTTACAAGCATTCCTACAACATGGGCATCGCCACGGCCACGCCCAATGGGCTTATTGTGCCGGTGCTTAAAGAAGCGGATCGCAAGACGGTTCTGCAGATTGCGGGCGAAATAGCCGAACTCTCGGATCGCGCGCGCAACCTGAGGGCCACCATGGACGATCTCACCGGCGGCACCTTTACCATTACTTCCCTTGGGCGGCTGGGCGGCTTGCACGCCACCCCCATTATCAATCACCCCGAGGTGGGCATCTTGGGCATTCACAATCTTCAGGAGCGGGCCGTTGTCCGCAACGGACAGATCGTGGTGCGCAACATGATGAACATCTCCGTATCATTCGATCATCGGGTTGTCGATGGAGACGTGGGTGCGACCTTTGCACAAGAGGTTAAGGCCTATCTTGAGGAGCCCGGGAAGCTCATGCTTCACATGATCTGATCAAGTCTCAAAAAATTCACCGTGAAAGTGCGAAAAATCATTGATATTTTCGCCTAGATTTCTTATGGTTAGGATAACAGGTTAGCTTAGGGTGGACGAAGGCCGAAGGTTACTGTGAACCATATGAAAATAACCCTTTTCAAAGGAAGTTGTTGCCCATGAAAGTCGAGTACATTAACCCTTTTATCGAATCAACGCTCAAGTCTCTGGAAATGATGGCCCAGATTTCAGCTACAAGAGACAATCTGGCCCTGAAACAAGACCTCATTACCACCTATGACATTTCCGCCATAGTTTCCCTCACCGGGCAAGTTGAAGGTTCGATCATTGTTTCCATGCCTGCGACCCTGGCTTGTAAAGTTGCCAGCAATCTGCTCATGGAAGAATGTACTTCTGTTGATCAGAACGTGCAGGACGCAATTGGTGAAATGGGCAATATTATTGTGGGAGACGCGCGTCGGGCTCTGGTTGCCATGGGCAAGTCGGTCACAATCTCTCTTCCCAATATTGTTCTTGGCACCGGCCATGTCATCGCCCGGAAGAATATTCCCTGTATCGCGATTCCCTTCAATACCGATTTCGGTCCCTTTGAAGTGAACGTGGGCATTAAAGAAACGGCTTAAACCTTGTAGGAGCGGGCTTTTTGGCGCCTGCTCTTGTTTTGTGTCCCCCATGGTTCATGGGGGATCAGTTCGCCCGATGCGCCAGCTCGGCTATTTCGGGTTTTATTTGAGCGCCGCGCTGGCCTGCTTTGGCTATGGCGTTTAAGATGAACCGTTCCAGGCGCGGAGTGTTGGCTTCGGCGGTCATGGCCTGCTGCACTTGCCTTACCCGTTCTTTTAGAGCGGGATAGTTGCATGCTTTTAGAATGCGGCCTATGTGGTTGAATTGGTTTTCTCCTATGGAGATCCCCGTGCCGTGGGCTTTGGTGAATCGGGAGATGGGGCCAAGAAAGTCTACGGTGAGCATGGGCACGCCTGCGGAGAGGTAGGTGAACACCTTGCCCGCCATGCTGGATTGGTACATGGGCGCTCTGGCCTCGTCGTTGGGCGGTTTGGGGTAGAGGTGCATGCCAAAATCGGCTTCCCGCGAGAGGATCTCCACCAGGGTCTCTCTGGGCTGGCAAGGGAAGATCTGGAATTGTGGTTCCCTGGCTGCAAAGTCGAGATATTCCGCATATTGCTGCTTTAATTGGGCTTCGTTTTTGGCCAGGGGATTGTAGGCGGTTACAGAGCATCCCTGATCGATGAGGGACTTGAAGAAATTGAGCAGTTTGTTTTCGCCGCGTATTTCGTCGGGCGCGGTGTTGGGCGCAATGCCGCCGGCCCAGAAAAGGCGAACGGGGTCGCCAACCTCTGATCGATTGTGGAACACGCATCGGCTTTTTGGCAAATAGGCCTGGTATTCCAGGTGATGGGCTTTGGTTTCCTGCATGATCCGGTCGATTTGGGGGCCGTTGTCCATGTGGATCACCCCATCGGAGGCGGTGAGCATCCAGTGCTCTATCTTCGATCCAAATGCGGCGTCTTGGGCGCTTCGGCCATCGGCCTTCATGAAGTCTTCATCGATGAACAGACTGGACAGCAGGTCGTAGGGTTCATAAATAAAGGGATATTTCGACAGACCGGAATGGATGAGCGGCGCGAGCTGGTCGTTGTAGAGGGAGTTGTCCTGCACATGGATGAGATCTGGCTTGATATGTTCAATAGCCTCAGTGCATTCCCAGAGGTTGCGTTTACAGTCAACCTGCCAGACCGACGGGGGAACGTGAGGGCGGATATGGGATAAAACGGCGGCGTAGATGTAGTGGATCTTCATGGGCAGGTTCTCGCAGGCCATGTAGATGTCCGGCGTGATGATGGAGGGACCGTAGGCGTTGATCAGCACCACTTTAAGTTGCTCGGTGGACATTGGCAAACCCCTTATGCTTCAAGCTCTTGTAGTCTGAGGCGCAATGCCGCTATTCTTCGGTTTGTTTCATCTTCCAGCAGCTTCTTGCAAGGCGGACTGGAGTAGAAAAGGAAGACGGGCGTGCCTTCTGGGGCGTGGTCCCGGATGGTCTTCAGCATGTCCTGTTCGGCGAAGGGATGGAAAGCCACCACCCGTTGGTAACCGCCTTCTTTCAAGCGGTCGGGCGGATGAACGGGCGCGGGGTAGTCTGCAAAGCTGTCCTGACCATGGCGGCGATCCACAAATCCCACGAGCAGATCTTTGTAATAAGAGGCCGGCCAGGATTGGAAGATGTCTCGGACAAAGGTGCCCGCCCCGTAAATGATAAAGGACTCGCCTTTGCTGAAGACTTCCTTTTCCCAGATCGCCTTGATCCCGTCTATGACATCGGTGGTTAACACGTCGAACCACAGGCGATTGGCTCTGTTCTTCAGGCCGGGTTTAAGCGACTCGGGCGCGGATGATCGGTCGATATTTTCCAGGAATTGCGGCAGGCTGTTCAAAAGGCGGCTCCCAAAGGATCATTGCTCCACTATCCTACCAGGAATGAGGTTCATATGAAAGAGAAACGCCGCCGGAATCCGAAGACCCCGGCGGCGGCTTATGGTTCAGGTTTTATGGGTGACAGATGGCTTGAGCGCAGTGATTACCGCTTGCCAACTTTGGGATCCAGGGGATCCAGGTCGTCTTCGTCGGGGATGCCGTCGTTGTCGTCGTCTGGATCTTCGATGTCATAAACGCCATCGCCATCGGTGTCGGTGTACAGGCCTCTTGCGCGAATGCTATAAGCAACGCCGCCCTCTTCTCTACCATCCATGAACTGAACGGCTTCGAAGTCAAAATCAACCCGCTTTTCCTTGACGAAGAAGGGCTCGCGCGCTTCGAATTCGAAGTTCACGTCCAAGTCTTCGTCCGGTCCCATGGGCAGGATCAGAACAGCTTCGGGATCGAAGATCTGGAGCGTGTTTTCGCCAACACGTTCGATGCCGCGACCGTTGCCTTCACGGAGCCAGCGGTCCATGATCTTGTCGGTCAGGTCGAAACGGATCGCGCCGCCTTCTTGGATGAAGCGCTCGCCGTCTTTCTGGAATCTCATCACCAACTGAGCGGTTCTCTTTTCCTTGATGATGTTTCTCAACTTGAAGTTGGAGTTGCCCATGATGTTGGCCAGCAGATCGACCACGTTGAAGTTCTTCCATGACAGGTTGTTGTTATTGCGAACGTTAGTAGTGGTTTGCGCAACTTCAGCAAAGGTCATGGGATCGTCTACGGATACCCAGCGGGAAAGCATGCAGTAGTGACCGGGAGCGGGAACGTTGGTCCACTCCACTTCAATATCGCGAACTTCGCCGGCTTGCAGGGTTACGGGAACGGAGTCGATCAGGGTCCAGTCAACGGGCCACTGAGACGCGCCGCCGGAGGCTGAGAAGTAGACTTCGATGTTGCCCGCGGCAGGTTGCATAGGCGCTACAGCGTTGGGGCCGTTGTTGTTCAGGGTTACGTATACGTAGTTGGTTTGTCCGAACTCAGGGTTCTGACTGGTTGCGCAGTTTTGCGTGGTGCAGATCTTGATGTCGGGGCTGTTCCAGATGGAGCCAACGCCGTAAGGCTCGTTGCCTACGTCGCCGTTGTTGTCGTGAGTCCACACGTCAAACGTGCCGCTGCACAGTTCCAGACGGCCAGCGCCAAACTGGGTGTCGTAGCCAGCCACGCCAAGATCCGGCGCGCAGTTTTCCAGGAATTCCTGGGTGTTTTGGGGGTTGCCCACATAGCTGGGGAACGCTTCGAGAACCAGAGCGGCAGCGCCGGCAACATGAGGCGTTGCAGCGGAGGTGCCGTTGAAAATGCCAGCGCCATAAGCTTCAGTGTCTACGTTGGCGTAGGCGGCAATGTTGGGCTTGGCGATGGTGGTTGCGGCCAGTGATCCGCCAGGACCCAGAACCGGGCCTTCAGAGCTGTAGGATTCCTGAGCATAGGTGCCCTGGTCGATTGCGGCAACGGTCATTACAGAAGGTGAATCCGCTGGGAATCCAAGGCTTCTGGCCGTTACAGGCGCGTTCAGGTCCAGGGAGGTGAAGAGTTGCAGGTTGCGGTTGGTGGGCGCGTTCACCCGGTTGATCACGATGCCGAAAATACCATAACCGGCTGGGCAGTTGGTGCCGTTGCCCAAGGGGCTGCTTACGGTGTAAGCCAGGTATTCCTGAGGGGACTGACCCGGTCCGCCGTTCTGAGTGTTGGTGGAGCTGGCCACGGTTACCCATTGCGTATTGGCGTCGTCGAACTCAACCAGAGTGATGTCGTAGTCGTGGTTCACATTGGTCCAGTCATCCCAGAACAGTTGAACGGAGAAAGTGTAGCCGGTGGGCAGGCAGTAAGGCATGTAGTTCACATTGGAACCGCCGCCGAAGTCCAGAGTGTTGGGGTTGCCGCCCATGGGCGCGTACAGGCCGCCCCAGTGAGCTTCTCTTTCGTTGCCAGCCGCGTTAACAACCAGAACGCCAGCGTTGCGAGCTGCAGTAGCCGCTTCAGCGATGGTGCCGCAGGGAGATCCCCAGCCAGGAGGACAGTCAGAACCGTCGCCTACGCCGTCAAGGGGAGCGCCCAGTGATACGGAAACCACGTCCGCGCCGTTGGTGGTTGCGTCGTTCAACGCGTTGTACCAGTCACTGATGGTTGAGGTTTCGTAAATGCGGTAGTTGGCGCCGGGCGCCATGTCGTAGTTGATTTCAACCGTAGCTGTACCGTGATCGGAGCCGTTGCCGAAGCCGCCGCCATTGGTGTCAATGGTGGTTACAGCAGCGCCCGTGGGCCAGTCGCCGGAAGCCTGACGCAGTGCGTAGTCGGTATAACCGCCGTCAATATTGGCGATGGTAACGCCCGTTCCGTCGATGCCGCCCAAATGCCAGGTGCTGGCAAGACTGGCTGCAACGCCCTGGGTGTTGGAAGCGCCTACCACTTCGATCACCTTGCGAGCGGGTCTAACAAAGTAAACATCGTCACTCTTTACCAGCTCGTTGAGCTTGGTTACGGGGACCCAGGCTTCGTAGAGGCTGGGCACGTTGTGGTGGCGGACGCGGATGTCGTTTTCCGCCATGCTTCGGCCAACCGCATCGCTTTTCTTCTGGTCGATTCGGATCTCAACCAGTACGTCGGTTCCCTTCTCCGTAAGCATGCCGCGACGAACAGCTAAGTCCATAGCGCCCTTCTTGGTACGGGAGAAATTATTGATCAATTCCACCAGGGACGAGTCCAGTTTGGGGTGCTTTATTTCACCGCTTTTTTCCATAATCGCCGATACATCGACATAGGCGTTTGGCAGGGGTTTGGCGATCCGCTCCTGGGACCATCCTGTCATGGCGATAAGGGTTGATATCGCCAGATAAATCAACTTAGATTTCATTGGGTTCTCCTATTGATTTTTCGATTCCTTGCAAGTTGTCAAGTTCCCTTCCACTGTTCAGGTTTGCTTTCAGGATCTTTGTAATGTCAACATCAATTCTGCAACCAGTTGCATTTTGGGGTTTTTCCACTGGGTGAGCATCTGACATTTACCGATTGATAAATATATAGTTGTGTCATACGTTGCATACACATGGGACCTTCTCCTGCACCGATGGAAATTGTTGTGTTTTACAATTAACCCTCATGTCTGAGTGGATTGAAAACAAAATGAAGCCGGATTTCGGGCCTCAGATTTAAGTCAACCTGGAATGCATCATCTGCATTCATAGAGCTAGTGACAAGTTCTTTACTACTGTCTCACCCATTTTCAGAAAAACTCATTTTCCCGTAAATTCGTGAGCGCCATCACGGAATTCAGGCCAGGAGGCCCTCGGTTTTTGGATGGCTTTTCTATTAGCATGCCTCGACGGAAAAGAAAAGGGGAGTGTCTTTCGTATCGACTTTTCATGACATTTGTCACTTTTCCGGTCCCGGCGAGGGGTCCATGATCAGGAAACCCAACGGGTTCTTTCTCGCCTGTGTCTGGGCGATCGATGGGAAAGGTCAAAAATGGTCAAAAGAAATTGTAGCGAAAATGGAAAAGCGCATAATGTGCGCTTCCGTTGTAAGGTGTTTGATTTAGGTGCCTTAAGTCTGAGCTTTGCGTGGTCTATGGACCGCTGCTGGCGGGGATCGTCCATTCCCGTGAAAAAGTCCCGTTGTTGCATTGGGTGCCCTATGGTATGCTTTCCCCTTGAGTTCACGCCCTTACGGAGGAGCGCGCCCAAATGGTCTTCCTAAATTATTCAACCATGCAGATGGTAGCCAAGATCGTTTACTACGGACCGGGTCTTTGTGGAAAGACCACGAATTTGAAGGAGATATACAAAAAAACCTCTCCTCGATCTCGTGGTGAAATGGTCAGCCTGGAAACCGAGACCGATCGTACCTTGTTCTTTGATTTGTTGCCTATGGATGTGGGCGTTGTGGGTGGTTTTAAAACCAAGTTCCAGCTCTACACCGTGCCTGGCCAGGTCTTTTATAACTCAACCAGAAAGCTGGTGCTTCGAGGCGTGGACGGCATTGTATTCGTCGCCGATTCCCAGAAGCCCATGGAAGAGGCCAACCGCACGAGTTACGAGAACCTGCTGGAAAACCTCACCGAGCTGGGTTTAGACGTGGGAGAGGTGCCCCTTGTTTTTCAGTACAACAAGCGAGACCTCCCCAATATATTGTCGGTCGATGAACTGAACGAGTCCTTAAATCAGTTGAGTCGGCCCTTTGTAGAGGCCGCCGCGTTGGAAGGTCGCGGCGTTTTTGAGACATTAAAAGAAATATCCAAGCAAACTCTTGTCAAGTTAAGGGTTAAGGCGCTTGATCAGGAGCGCCAGAGCGTGCAGAAGATCGTGCCCGAACCCCAAGAGCTGGTTGAAGAAGAGGTGGAAACCGAAGACCTTTCCGCCCAGACGGTTGCGATGGAGATCCCCCTCGATTTACCCGATGAGCCCGACGCCATGCCCGACGTGGTATCCTTTGAAGATTCCGACCCGGAATCCCTCGTGGATGATGACTCGGGCGGCCTCCCTGACTTTTCTGGAGGCGGTGAGGAAGTTTTGGCTGCTGGCGCCGATGGTCTCGCCATCGACAGCATCGAAGACGACTTGGACGACTTCGATTTGGATTTCTCCGAGGAAGATGAATTAGGCGAAGACGATCTGGTAGACGAAGACTCGCTTAGTTTTGACGAATTCACTGAGTTTGAAGAAGAAACCGGCGGCGCCCTGCCAACGGTCCATCTCGAGGAAGATTTCGGTGAAGACAGCATGGAGGACACGCTCCAGAATTTTGAGGAGCGCGAATTGGATGACGCGGTCGATCTTGCGGTTGACAGCGCCTTTTCCATCGACATCGGCTCCAGGGATTCATCATCTGCATTTGACCCGCCCCCTGAAACCAATTCTGAGGCTCCTACTGTGAGCATGGAGGTCCCGCTTATATTAGATGAAAGCGAAGCCCCGGACGGCGCCTCAAATTTCTCTCCTGATATCCCCGAAATGCAAGCTCCGGTTTTCCAGAAAGATACTGATGACGTTCCCACAGAGGCCAGGCCGCGTCCGGCCAAGGGCAAGTTGGACAATTCATTAAAAGAATTAGAGTCCTTCGCCACCCAAGCCATTAAGAGCAAGGCCTATAAAACGCGCAAGGCCAATGTCAATGTAGACTCGCTCTTAACCGACCTTGTGAGCGAAAAGAAGCCTGGCGGCGGTAGGGTTAAGCCCGAGAAGTTCGCCATCAAGGCGCCTGGCAATATCAGCGCCGCTCAATTTAACTGTATCTTCTTGGACGACGATGAAAACGTGGTTCATACTCAGCTTCTGAAGGTTACGCCTCGCGGAGCGGGTAAGGGACGTTATAAGATTGTTGTTAGCCTGGATATCGAAGTAGAGGAGTGAGCCGGAGCATTTCCCGGGTTTGGCATGCTGTAAGGCGGCCGCATCGGCGGTTTGCCCGTCTCGACGGTTTTGCCATTGCCCCATGGCTTCACTCCTCTTATAATTGCAGCAGCCGTGGAATAGGCGAACGCATGGAGGCGCGAGATGTTTAAACATCTGGTTTTTTTCAGATTGAAGGATGAGAACAAGGCCGAAAACGCACGCAAGGTGAAAGAGATGTTGGATGGTTTGAAAGCCAGCATCCCCCAGATAAAACATCTGGAGACAGGCATTAACATCAAACCGGGCGACGCCGCCAGCGATGTGTCTCTGTATACCGCCTTTGATAATGAGGCCGATTTCCTTATTTACCGGGATCATCCCAACCATTTAAAGGTGGTCGAGTTCATTCTAAGCGTGTGCAGCGAGCGCCGCTATGTGGATTTTGAGGACTGATTTTCCTTCGCCGCTTCCCTTAAGGTACACATTTTATTAGGTGTTTGTCGCGAATTCATGAATGAGTAGAAAAATCTGCTTTGTCATGGGGCGGGTTTGTGATAGACTCCATGGGCCTGCAAGCTTCTTGCGGTAATTCGGAGGTTTCCATGACTTTTTTCTATATCATGCATATTGCGGTCTGCGTTTTGCTGATCGCCATCATCCTTTTCCAGGATGGAAAAACCGGAGGACTTGTCAGCGTTGCTGATTCCAGTCAGTCCGTGTTTGGCGCCAAGGGCGCATCCAGCTTTCTTACCAAATTGACCTCCGGGCTGGCTGTACTGTTTATGGTTTTAACGCTGGTTCTCGCCTATCGCGGGCACGGCAGTAAAAGTATCGCGGCGGATCATGCGCCGGTTTCACAGGAAACCAACGCGGAAGTAACCAACCCTGAGTCAGGTGATTCCAGCATTCAGATTTCCGGTGATCTCGCGCCTTCCGTAAAGGGAACCGAGACCATTAAGCAGTCCGATCTCACGCCTGAGCAGAGAAAACAGCTCGGTCTTGACAAGGGTGAAGAGACGCCTCAGCCGGAAGGCGAAAAGAAAGAAGAAGAACAGTAAAAAACATCTTGTTTCTCAGGTGGAACTTCATTACAATACGTTTTGGCTGGAGATAAGGCCCAAGTGGTGAAATTGGTAGACACGCTGTCTTGAGGGGGCAGTGGCCGATCGGCCGTTCCGGTTCGAGTCCGGACTTGGGCACCATTCAAAAAGAAGGCGCGTTTCGCGCCTTTTTTTGTTTCCCAATTTCATATCGGGAGCGCAATTATGGGTATTTCGGGTTTTGCATGGTGCTGGTTGCTTTTTTGGGGGCAGCCCAACTTCTCCGAATACAGCCCATCCCGCTTTACGCTTCATGTGATCGAGAACATCACATCGCCCACCGGGCTCCTGGTTCGCGGCGACAAGCTGTTCATGACCGCCGATCATCTCGACCCCAAGCCGGGTCTTTACGGATTGCATGAACGGGGCGATCTCTTCAAGGCCGGACTCCTGAAGATACTGCCTCAGCAGCATATTGACGGACTCGGCGTAGATGGCAAGGGCAATTTCAGGCTTGTCTCGGGTCGCCTTTTCTCTGCTCATAAGGCCGATTGGGTGAATCAGATCATCCTCCTTTCTCAGAGCCAATACGATCTGGTGGATATCTGGAAACCCGACCTCCCCAATCGTTGCAGTGATGGGAACTATGACTGCGGTCTGGTGGGCATGGTAAACCTTCCCAGTGGTTTGGCGGTTCTGGTTTCCCGGAAAAGCCCATCTCGCGTGTACCTCATGAAACAGGTTTCCGGAAAATGGGAGCGTCAAAAAGCCCAGCCTCTTGCCTTGAATGGCCAGTATGTCACTGTTTCTGATGTGATGCTTCTTCAGGGCAAGCTGGTGTTTTTGATGAAGAACAAATGGGCGTTGGGATCCTTGGATCCCGCTGAGTTGGAGAGCGACAGCTTTGGGCGTCTCGAATTGGAGCCCATGTTCGATTTCAGCGTATTGAAAAAGTCCTTTCGCGTAGGGTCGTCCGGTTTCTTGTACAAGGGCCTGGCTGAGGCCTTCGCCATCCATCCCGACGGCAGGCTTCTGGTTGTGCTCAACAACAGGGGATATTCCTTCAAGAAAACCCCGGACGACGTGCTAGGCGAGGCGCCGCGGATCCTCGCTTTTTCCCCCGCGAAAGCGCCTGCCCAAGAGCACAAAAAGTAAAGATTCCACCGGTTCGGTTTTGTAGAAAAAAACAGCTCCCACAGCTTCGGAAACATGTTAACCTAAGGGGTCTCCGACGGGTTCAGGCGCTGAAAATCTCAATGGCTCCAGCCCGATCAGGAGGCGTTTAAGGGTTTGGTCAGGTCCTGTGGCATTCAACTCGTTGTTTCCCTGTATTACGCCAATACCAACCTTCCAACCAGTGGCCGTTTGGCATTGTAACATCCCTCGGCGCTGGTAATTTTCAAAAGGAGCTTGGCCGTGGAAAAAGGCAAAATAGTTGCCGGCGCATTGGCGCCGCACCCCCCGCATCTGGTCTATGCGGAGAACCCGCCTCAAAACGAACCCAAGGCGGAATGTGGGTGGGAAACGCTGAGATGGGGTTATGAACGACTCCGAAAAAGTCTGTCCAAAATAGATTACGACGCCATTGTGGTGTTCTCTCCCCATTGGCAGACCTATGTGGGCACCCATTTTCTGGGTGTGGAGTCCTTCAACTCCCTTTCCGTAGATCCCATTTTTCCCAACCTCTTCAGGTTCCATTATGATTTGAAAGTGGACGTGCCTCTTGCCGAAGCCATGGAGCAGGAGGCCCGCGAGGCCGGCCTGGTCACCAAGATGATGAGGAACCCCGACTTTCGGGTGGATTATGGCACCATCGTTTCCTGTCATATGACAAGGCCGGAGTGGGATAAACCCATTGTCAGCATATCCTCGCGCAGATCAACCCACTATTTTAGCCAGGATGTGACCCAGGCTTTGATGCTTAAACTTGGGCGAGCGACTCGTAAAGCTATTGAGGCCAGTGGAAAGCGCGTTGTTCTCCTGTCCAGCAACTCACTCTCTCATCGTCATTTTACCACCGAAGGCGAAGTGCCCGAGGATATGAGCCGGGAGCATATCTATCATCACGGCCAATACTTATGGGATATGCAAATGGTCGAGTTGATCAAGGCCGGAAAAACCAGAGAAATCTTTGAACTCATTCCAGATTTTACCGAACAAACCATTGGAGAGACCGACTCCGGCGCTTTGAGCTGGATGTTGGCCGCCATGGACTTTCCCACATTCCCAGCCGAGGTTCATGGCTATGGAACCGTTATTGGAACCGGCAATGTTGTTGCGGAGTGGAATTTTGAAACCATGGGAGGTGACGCATGAGCGATCATCCCGTCCTAAGCGGTTACGTGTTGCCCGGGCTTCCTCAACCTTTACTGGCCCCAGAGAAAAACCCAGGTTGGGGCCGTATTCGAGACGCCTTTGCGAAAGTCCGTGAGGAGATCGCCTCCAGCGGAGCAGACCTCATTCTCGTTTACAGCACCATGTGGCCCAGTGTTATTGGTCACCAGATTCAAGCCCGTCCAAATCCTGAATGGGTGCATGTGGACGAACTCTTTCACGACCTGGGCTCCATTCCCTACAGCCTGAAAATAGATAGCGATTACGCCAAACTCTGGAATGAAGCATGCGCCGCCAGGGGTTTGTCCACCAGGACCGTAGATTACCACGGTTTTCCCATAGACACCGGCTCGGTTGTAGCCTTAAAACTCATAAATCCCGATAACCGCATTCCCGCTGTCATAGCTTCGAGCAACGTCTACGCTGATCGCGCTGAAACCGTTGTGTTTGCGAAATCCGCTGTTGCAGCCTTGGAACAATCGGGCAAGAAAGCCGTTGCAGTGATCGTCAGCTCTTTATCCAATCGATTCCATCAGGAGTTTATCGATCCTGCCGACGACAAAATATACTCCCTGAAAGACCACGAGTGGAACCTGAAAATGCTTGAATTCCTTGAGGCGGGCCGACTTGAAGACGTCTCTCAACTCTCTCGCCAGATTCAGCGTGAAGCGCGAGTTCATAAAGTCGTGAATTTCAAACCCTTCTGGTGGCTGTCCTCCGTAATGGGTCCCCATAACTTTTATACGGGAACCGTGTTTGGTTACGAGCCCATATGCGGCGCCGGCGCCGCAGTCATAGGCTTGCAAAGAGCGGCGCAGCAGGCCCGTGATCTGGAGTTTGACGAGGAAGATCCCGAAGTGTACACCGGTGAAAGCAATGTTCTCGGCACATCGGAAACCGTTTTGAGCAAGGCAGGCGACACCGCAGATTCGCCCGAGCCGGGGGAATAGGAGTAGTGCATTGAGCGATATTGAAGTTCAGGATGTTTATCCCCACAGCCCCTTGGGCGAAAAACATGAAAATATCCCCACCGGACGTGATGTGGAGTGGGAGCCGCTGGTGGATTATCGCCGGAACGGGGTGAGTGAAAACACCATTCATGGCGCTATTGCCTGGTATAGCGGAGACAAGTTGATCCATAGCTTTGGCGGAAACGTGCTCTGCTATGGACGCAGCATGATGAAGCTCTTCTATATGCGGGTGTTTGCCGATGAACTGGCCGACACCACCAATTGGAAACAGAAAGCCATCAGCGTGGCCAGTCACAACGGTTCGGCAGAGCACATAGAAGCGGCTCAATCCCTGCTTTCCGAAAGCGAATGGGGACTTATGTTAACCCCGTTGGATACGCCTCTGGTGCAGTTTGGGCGACAGGTCAGGCGCGCCCGGCGTTGGTTCAACAATTCCTCGGGTCATCACGCGGGCATTCTCAAGGGTTGCCGGCTCAAAGGCTGGCGGCGAACCGGGTACACCTTGCCGTCCCATTCTGTTTTTAAAGCCTACATGGCTTTGGTCCAACAATACCTGGGTTCCGACTGGAAGCCCCTCAGGGTCGCTCGCGACGGCGACGGCTTGCCCACCGTTTCGATGACCGTGAATGAACTGGCCCGCTGTTACGCGGCCCTTGCCCATGACCGCAATAAAGATTGGATTTGGGAATCCATGATTCGACACCCCGATCTTGTAGGCGGCTTTAACCGATTGGACACCACCATTATGAAATCCTGTGGCGGTCAAGTGATCGCAAAAGAAGGCGCCGACGGACTTCTCGGCCTTGCAATAGATCATCCTGATTATAAAGACGGCCTTGGCATTGTCATTAAAATCGCTCATGGCTGGAATTCTCAGGCCAGTTGGTATGTCGCTCGTGGCATTTTGGGCGTTTTGGGTTTCCAGTTGCGCAACCCCTATCCTCTAAATCGACAAAAGGCCTTTCTGGTTCCTGGGATCGTGCCCGAATCCATGCTCCCCAAATTGGAGCAAATACCCACTTGGGATGACTGGGACCCAGACCACGACCGCTGGTACTTCGAGCCGGATCAAATAAACCTGGGGTAGCAGTTGTTGGAAATTCTCTGAAAGGCGTTGGCGGGCATGGTTCCGACCAGCGCCTTTCTTGTTTTATGATAGCCAGTGAGATTTTTACAGCCATGGTTCGGTCTTCGAGCAGCTAGCCAGTTGCTGCCCCTTTCCAAGACAGACGACGCCTCCTGGTCCATCTTGAGGAGGAAAACCTCTCAGGCGCCGTCGTCTGGGCGTGACGTGTTCCGGAGGCTGTCAGGTAAAATAACGAAACACTCCATCATTGAGAAGGGTCGGCTGCCTGCAAAGTAGGGGTCTAATTGGAGGTCTCTCACCAAGATGGAAATCATTCAAAAAATAGCAATGTGTAACTTCTTTTAAATCAGTAGCTTTCTTTTTAGATGATATTTTTTGGGTTTTTTTCGAAAAAAGTGTTTGACTTGAAATAGGGGTTTCTGTAGAATCTGGCTCTTGTCGGCGGTTGATAAAAACCGCGCCGGTTCATTGAAAGTTAAAGATTGGAAGAGAGCAAATATGAGACGAATGAACGAGCATTCGTCCCGTCAATAAAGTAATTCCGACGTCAAGTCGGATGATACAGGATTCAACATGAGAGTTTGATCCTGGCTCAGAATGAACGCTGACGGCGTGCTTAACACATGCAAGTCGAACGACTCTAACTGACTTCGGTTGAGTAGAGGAGTGGCAGACGGGTGAGTAACGCGTGGGCAACCTACCTTTGAGTGGGGGATACCATTCCGAAAGGGATGTTAATACCGCATGATATCCAAGAGTCTTCGGGCTTTTGGATCAAAGCTGGGGTTTGGGAAACTGAACCTGGCGCTTAAAGAGGGGCTCGCGTCGGATTAGC
>JBNKOV010000027.1:0-17216 GCA_050294955.1 Holophagae bacterium | reverse complement strand
AATTGGATCAAATCAAGGAAACGCGGTGAGCAGATTCCGGGAGATCTAGCAGGTGTTTGGTTTTAAGGAGCTTAGTGATTGCGCCTTTCTTTGGGCTCGTCCTTGCATTGTACATGACCCCGGCATCTGCTAGAATCACGGCTGACCGCGTTCTTATGTGGTGTTATTGAAAAAAGTTTCGTCTTTTTCAAGTGATGACGCGTCTCATGGTTTTGGACCAAATGGGGCCAGCATCTTCGATAATTCCTTCGCCGGGAAGGTTTTCCATGGCTATCTATAATGTGAAATTGGGCTCTAACGAAGGGGACGTTTTTTACCGACGCGCTCGTGGCAGCAGCGCGCCGGAAGTGGCGCGCCAATTTCGCGGTGAAGGGTATTACGTTTTTTCCATTAAAAGAGTTTTCGAAGCCAGTCGTTACCTGGGTCTTGGACGCAAGATCCCCATCAAAGACTTCATTGTGTTCAACAAGGAGTTTCGCGGTTTGGTGCGATCCGGCATCCCCATTGTGGAAGGTTTCGACATCCTGCTCAAGCGCATGAAGGCCACCGCTTTAAAGGACATGCTGGTGGAAGTGCGCGATGCGCTTACCCGGGGCGAGTCCCTATCCACCGCCTTCCAACGGTTTGGGGACGACATTCCCCGCTATTATCCCGCTCTTATCCAGGCCGGCGAGCAATCCGGCGGGCTCGTGGAAGTGTTGGACCGCTTTATCGCCCAGGAAGAGCGCATCCGCAAAGCGCGAAAAAAGTTCCGCCAGGCCCTCACTTATCCCATCATTCTCCTGGTCGCGGGAGTGTTGTCCCTCTATGTGCTCATGACCCGCGCCATGCCCGAATTTGCGGCCCTGTACAAAGGCGCCGATCAAGAATTGCCGCTGCTAACGCGCATCGTCATCACCCTGTCTGACCTGGCCTCCAAATGGTCCCTGCATTTTATCGTTATCTCCACCGCCGCCGCCATTCTCCTCTATCTCTATTTCAAAACAGAGCAGGGGGGTCGGGTGGGAGAAAAAATACTACTCGCCATCCCCGTGTTGGGAACAGTGAGGCTGTTGCAAAATCAGAACATCTTTGCACGGGCCATGCGATTGCTGATTGGGGGCGGTGTACCGGTTCCCCAAGCCCTGGCCATTGTGGCCGACGCGGTTCCCTCCAGGGTGTTCGGCGCGGATCTGCACAAGGTCCACGGAGAACTGATCCAGGGCGAGCCGCTTCAGGAGTCCCTGGAGCGCCATACCCGCCTCACCGAAATGGCGGGAGAAATGATCCGGGTCGGCGAAGCAGCCGGGACCCTGGGCGAGATGTTGGAGTATGTGGCCGAACACGGCGAAGAAAAAGTGGAGGACAATCTTGAGATTGTATCCGGCATGATCGCCCCGCTCATGCTCCTGTTTATTGGCCTGCTCATCTCCTTCCTGGTAATCGCCATGTACCTGCCCATGTTCGGATCCTATGAGACTTTGGGAGTGTAACCACAATACATTGAGTTTTTTAGAAGTATCAACCCAATCGCGGAGAAGCTAGTGATCACCCAGCAACCCAACCTACCACACGACGATCTCATCGATTTCACCATAGACCCGGAAATGCTGACTCTGGTTCCCGTCGAATGGATGCTGCGATACGCCTGCCTGCCCCTTGGCCTGGAAGGAAATCAGCTCCGGCTAGCCTATGCGGACGACTCGTTGATCGATGATTTGGAAAAGCTGGAACTGCTTACAGGAAAACGTATTACCCTGGTCACGGCGCCCAAAAGCCGCATCGAAGCCATTCTCAAGGAATCCCAAAGCTCCGACAAGGTTCTGGCAGACGCCACCAGCGATTTTAGAACCGAGTTGGGCCGGGAACAACTGGAAGACGTCCTGGATGTGAATCGCCTTGTGGACGACGGTTCGCCCCTGGTTCGACTGGTGGACACCACCATCTACAACGCACTGGAACGCAGGGCTTCCGACATTCATATCGAAACGGAAGCCACCGAAGTCGTCGTCAAATTCCGCATCGACGGGGTGCTCTACGAAGCCATGACCCCCATCGACAAAAAGTATCACAGCACCATCATTTCCCGAATTAAAGTTATGAGCCAATTGGACATCGCCGAGAAACGCATTCCCCAAGACGGCCGTTTCAAGTTGAACATTAAAGGACGGGCCATCGACTTTCGCGTCTCCATTATGCCCACCATCCACGGCGAAAACGCGGTCATCCGTATCCTGGACAAGGAATCCTCCAACGAGAATTTCAAGAATCTGAACCTGGAGGTCCTGGGCTTTCAAGAGGAGCTTCTGGTCAATTTTCGCAAGAATATTAGAGAACCCTATGGCATGGTTCTGGTTACCGGGCCTACCGGAAGCGGCAAAACCACCACGCTCTACGCCTGCATTTCCGAGATCCGCAATTCCGAAGATAAGATCATAACCATCGAAGATCCCGTGGAATACCAGCTTCGCGGCATTACTCAGATCCCCATAAACGAAAAAAAGGGGCTCACCTTCTCCAAGGGCCTGCGCTCCATTCTGCGCCACGACCCGGACAAGATCATGGTAGGCGAGATTCGCGACACCGAAACGGCCCAGATCGCCATTCAATCCGCCTTAACCGGCCACCTGGTGTTCACCACGGTTCACGCCAACAACGTCATCGACGTCATCGGCCGCTTTGTGAATATGGGCGTGGATCTGCACAACTTTGTCTCAGCCCTCAATTGCGTCATGGCCCAACGGCTCATCCGCCTCATCTGTCGTCAATGCCGCCGTCCAACCGACATGGACCCGCAAGCCCTAAAGGAGTCGGGCATTGACCCTCAGTCCATGGCGGGCGTGGTCTTCTATGAAGGCGCGGGTTGCCTGGCCTGCCACGGTACGGGCTACCGGGGCCGAACGGTTATTTCGGAAATGCTCCGGTTAAATGACGATGTCCGCCAGGGCATCTTGGAGCGACGCCCCATTCGCGAAATCAAGCGGCTTGCACAGGCCAATGGCATGCGCTTCCTCAGAGAGGCCGCCATCCAAAAACTGCGAGATGGAACCACCACCCTCCACGAAATTAATAAAGTCACCTTCATTGACTAAACGAGAAACCCTATGAATGCAACCTCTTATCTCTACATCTCAAGCCACAGCCTTCAGGGTCAGGGTTGGTCCGCCTCCTTAGACGCCGCTGGCAAGCTGCCGTCGGTCCCGCAGATTATGGAGAATCTGGATCCCGCCGTATTTGAAACGGAAAAGCTCTCGGTGCTTCTTGCAGACGATTTGCTGCATCCCCTTCGCATTGAGCTGGATGAGAAGGTGTCCTCCAGAGAGTTGAGCCAGTATCTCCTCTGGAAATTGAAGCGCTTTCTGCCCATGCCCATCGACCAGACCGCCATGCGTCATTTCCCTCTTGAAAACAGCAATTCCTATATGACCTTTTCTCTGTCAAGTTCCTGGCTTACCGACTTTTATGACGCTATGTCCGCTCATAACACCCAGTGCGGCTACATTGGCGGGCTCTTCTTAACCCTCCTGGAGAACAGGCCCATTTTTCGCAATAAAACGACCCTGGTCTTCTTTGACGACTTTTATATGTTAACGGAACAGGACGGGAAGGGCGGTTATCTGAGTTTCAGAACGCGGCGGCTGCCCCTGGACGCCAGCGGGCAATTGGATGTGTCCACCCTGGCCAATGGTGATTTGGCCCCCATGATGGGAGACAACCCAAATATTCTTGTGTTAAACTTCGCACCCGACCTGGACCCGGTTCCCAGCCAACTGGTTGACGCCTTGAACGCCATGGGCAAACAAACCCACGCGCCGCAACTGAACGGATCTAACCTTCTAGATCGATTTCAGTTTTGCATGACAGCCAGGACGGGGCAACTATGAAACAAAGACTGAACTTCTCACCCAAGCCCTTCGCCTCCAGCCCCATGCCCGTCTATGGTCTTTTACTGGTGAACCTGGCTCTCGCCCTCATCCTCATCGGCGCCGTCTGGTACTGGCAAGGCCTGCGCAACGAGAATCGCTCCGTCCACGACCAGATCGCGAAGATGAAGCAAAAGCAACGATCCGTGGTGGGCGACCACGAAGAACACATACGCGAGCTAGAATCCATCGACGTTGGAAAATACAGCAAGCAGGTGCAACAGTTCCACCGCATCCAGGTCGCCTACCAAACCCACTGGGGCCGGCTGCTGGATGACCTGGGCCTCATCCTGCCGGAAGACGTGCGCATCGTTAGACTTGCGCCCACTTCTGAAGCCAGGGCCGGAGACAGGAATCGGGAAACCGTCATCCGACTTTCGGCCCAAGCCCGAAACAAGCAGGCTCAGCTAAACTTTATCCGCAAGCTGCAAGAACAGAGCGCTTTCGAAGATATCCGCTTCGAATCGGAATCCTACCAAGATGGCGAGGTGGCCGTGAGTTTTGACATTCGCTTCACCCATCGTCCCGGAAAGGGAGCGTAGACATGTTCATGCGGAAATCCACCCAACTCATTATTTCTGCGTTGCTTGCGGTGTCCATCGCCGTATTCTGGCTGGCGGGCGTAGAAGAGGAAAAAAGCATTCAACGAGACAGCGCCTCCAAGTTGGACTCCGAAGAACTGATCGTCCGACGCATGGAAAGCGATTCGGGAAAAACCCAGCGCATGGTTGAAGACTATCGCAATAACCTGAAAGAGATGAGCCAGTTCAAGAAAACCTTCTTGGAAAATAAGGACGTGCGCATTGTCCGTATTTCCGAATTCCTGGAGGAGCGGGCTCGGGCGCGAAGGGTAAAACTGGAGCAGGTTCAGTACAACTCCTCTCGCGGCAAGCAGAGCGATTTAGATCTCTACGTCGCCCAACTCCCACTCACGGGGCGTTATCGGGATATCCGCTCGTTTATCGACGACATCGAAACCTCCGGCATGTTTTTAATCATCACAGAGCTTAGTTTAGAAGACGATTCGGCGGGTGAGGGCGTTGTGGAGATGCAGCTTTCCCTTGCCACTTATTTCGAGGGCAGTCATGAATGACAAAAAGCGAATGGGCGCCTTATTGGGGGTCCTGGCCATTTTGGCCATCGCCAATATCTTCAATTGGGTCAGCGACGACGGATTTGAAGGACCCGGTTTCTTCGCCGACGAACTGGACCCGGGCTTTTCACCCAAATTCCAGCGAGCGGCTCTGGAGTTGGAGCGTACGCCCGTCCTCAATTTTGGCGCGGATCGGGCCTGGGAGCCCGTGGACGTGGTGGATCAGCGAAACCCCTTCATTTTCGGAGTGGACAGAAAAAAAGAGGCCGAGCAGAAGCAGCGAATGGAAGCCCTGGAAAAACAGCGGGAAGCCTTGGCGGCAGAGCCTGTTCCAGAAGTTGTAACCGTTGTCCGACCTCAATTTGACGGTCGCGTGATTGGCTTGATGAAGAGTAGCGGAGACGGCCCTAAAATGGTTTCCATCTCCTATAATCAGGAGATTCACATCCTAAAAGAGGGCCAGGTCCTGGCGGGAAAATATCGCCTGATAGCTGTGGAAGACGAACGTGTTGTGTTACATGGCCTGGAAACAGATGAAGAGATAGAAATCCAGGTGCAGACCAGATAATCGAGGAGATACCATGCGGGTTCAATACATGATGTTATGTTTGTTTGTGGCAATGATGGGGGCATGCATCCCCAAGAAAGACGCCAGACAAGCAGAAGAGGCCTCCAGGGAAGGGCGTTGGGGTGAAGCTTATCGCCTGTGGTCTGAGGTGTTGGAGGAAAAACCCGGCGACGCGAAGGCCCGTGTCAAAAAAGAACGCGCACGGCTCAACGCCGGCCTGTATCACCTCCAGCGAGGCAGCCTGTATTACGAACGCGCCCAATACCCTGAGGCGGAATTCGAGTTGAAGCTGGCCATTGGCTACGATCCCCAAAACCAGGAAGCGGACCGACTTCTGAAAACCGTAAAAGCCGAAAAGCTCAGACTGGAGCAGGAGACAGCCGAGTCTGTAGAGAAGCAATTCTCCTCCAATCTCCCCAAGTTGAGGCCAACCACCTGGGCGCCTCAGGATTTGTCTTTCATCAACCAGAGCGTGAAAGACATCTACCAGAGCATGGGACAGGCCTATGGCGTGAATATCGTCGTAGACAGCAAGATCCGCAACGACAAGGTTACTTTGGACCTGCGCAACCTCAGCTTTCTGAAGGCGCTGGACACCTTAATGGTGGTCAACCGACACTTCTTCAAGGTCATAGACGACAACACCATCATCATCATGGAAGACAACAAGAATAACCGGGACCGCTACGACAACGAGATCATCCAAACCTTCTATCTCTCCAACATCACCCCGTCCGACCTGAAAAACCACCTCAGGGTCTTGTTGAACATCAAAGAGTTTGCCGAGAACGAGAAGCTGAACGCCATCACCATCAAGGGCACGCCGGAGCAGATAGCGCTTGCCGAGAAAATGATCGCCACCAACGACAAGGCCCAGCCCGAAGTGGTTGTAGAAATTGAACTTCTCGAAGTAAACAAAAGCCAGATGCGGCGGGTGGGCATGATGCCCATCAACCCATCCGACGGCAGCCCCGCCTACCAGGTCGGCCTGCTCGCAGACCCCGCCGGACGTAGCCAGGACGAAGAAAGCGCCAACGCCATTCGCGGGTTCTTCCCGTCCCTGGACAGCG
The DNA here is from genome assembly GCA_050294955.1 of Holophagae bacterium. Taxonomy (GTDB): domain Bacteria; phylum Acidobacteriota; class Holophagae; order Acanthopleuribacterales; family Acanthopleuribacteraceae; genus JBNKOV01. Next base: position 10,583 of record JBNKOV010000027.1, on the reverse strand, counting down.
AAGACATCCTAACCATCGTCCCAGCCGTCGTCATCGATTTCCTCAAAGAAAACGGTGGCTCCACTCAGGTGGCAAATCCCCATTTACGAGTTACTTCTGGAGAGCAGGGCTCGGTTCGCATCGGCCAGTCCATCCCCATTTTGCAAACCTCATTCACCAACCCCAACATCTCCGGGAGCGCGTCGGGCGGCAACAATTTTGGCGATCAGGCCCTCGCCACCTTCAACTACAACGACGTGGGCATTCGGGTGGAAGTGAAACCCCGCGTGCATTTCAACAACGAAGTAACCCTCACATTGGACATGGAAGTGCTGTCCGTTATTTCAGGCGGATTTCAGCCCACTCTGGGCCGCAGACAGGTCACCACCACCCTGCGCCTCAAAAACGGCGAAACCAATGTCATTGCGGGCCTTCTCACCAACGACGAGCGCAAATCCCTGGCTGGGATCGTGGGCCTTTCCAGCATCCCCATAATCGGCAGGCTCTTCAGCAACGACGAAAAAATAGTCAGCCAGACAGACATCATCATGACCATTCGCCCTGTCATTGTGCGGGGCGTGAATGTGACCGACGAAGACCGCGCCGCATACGAACTCTCCAACTTAACCCTGTCCACCCTATACGGCCACGACGCCGCTAAGCCTCAGGCGCCAGGGGCCATTTCCTCCGCGCCCGCCGCCTCCGCTTCGTCGCCCTCCAAAACATCGCGAGAGCCCCGTCGAGCCTTTGACGGCAACTTTCCCGAGGGACCCGAAGAAGAGGTAGTGGAAGAGAGCGATCCCTTCGAAGAGGAAAACCAGGAGCCGCCCCCGGCCATGCTCTCCTTTGCGCCCATCTCCGAAGAAGGCAGACAAGACGATCTCATGGAGTTTCAGTTATTTGTAACCAATGTTGAGGCCATGAAGCGAGGCCAGATCGCCCTGGAATTCGATCCAGCCGTGCTTCGCTGTGAGTCTGTGGAAGTAGGGGACTTCTTCAACGCCGGCAGTAAATTGCCCCTCATGACGCCGGATTGGAACAATCGCACCGGACGCATCGCCATGGTCATCACCCAAAGAGCCTCATCTGGCGGCTTCAGCGGTTCCGGCATCATGGCCATCGTGCGCATGCGCGGCAAGGCGCCGGGTTCTGGTTCGCTCAACTTCGCAACCATTAAACTGATCAATCAGGATGGGGAGGAAATCCCCGTTCAGGGCTTGCCCGCCAACTATGAGGTTTATCCTTGAAACCCAGAGCGTTTACCCTCCTTGAGATCATCATCACCATGGTGCTTTTGGGCATATTGGCCGCCGCCATTGCGCCTTCCACCAAGAAGGTGGTGAAGCGGCGCAAGGAAGCTGAACTGAAGCATTCCCTGCTGGAGGTGCGCACTGCCATTGATCGTTTCAAGCGAGCGTTCGACGATGGGCTCATTATTGTAGAAGACCCGAAACAATTGGGTTATCCTAAAAGCATGGAAGAACTGATTTCCGGAGCGGCCATGAAGAAGGAAAGCGGAAAGATCATGCGCTTCCTGCGAAAGATCCCCACCGATCCCATGACCGGCGAGGCCGCCTGGGGCATGCGCTCCACCTACGACGACCCCGATGGCGGCGGGTGGGGGAGAGAGAATTTGTTCGATATATATTCCCTGAGCGACGGGATCGCCATGGATGGTACGGAGTACTCGGAATGGTAGCTGATGCAAAACAATCCAAAGCATTTACACTTATCGAAATATTGATCGTGGTGTCGTTGCTCAGTCTCCTGGCCACCATCGTCATCAGCACCCATCGCAATGCGGCCAAAAAGGGAAAAGAAACCGTGTTGCGCCATAACTTGCGTCAGATTCGGCTCACACTGGACCAGTACAACAACGATAAAGGCCATTATCCCTCAGATTTAACAGTGCTTGTAGATGAGGGTTATCTCCGCGAAATACCCGTAGACCCCATAACCGGATCCAGGGAAACCTGGGAGTTGGTCTACGATCAGGACTACGCAGACGAGGACAGCAGTTTTGAGGTGGGCGTGTTTGACGTGAAAAGCACCTCCGAAGAGGTTGCCCTGGACGGGACCTACTACTATGAATGGTGACAAAAGTCGGGGAAATATTCTGCTCGTAGCCATTGTCATGGTTACCGTTATGAGCCTGTTCCTGGCCATGGCCATCCGCCCTGTGCGCACGCAGCATCAGCGGCTTTTGGAGCAGGAGCTGATCTATCGCGGCGAGCACCTGGCCGATGGCATTCGCCGGTTTTATCTCGCCCGGGGTCGGTTCCCCTTCGCACTCGAAGAGCTGGTGGAAGACGAGCCCCTTTTTGTGCGCCGCATCTACAAAGACCCCATGACCGAAGACGGGGACTGGATACTGGTTTACCTCACACCCACCGACAGGGCTGGCGTCAAGGGACTGGACGCGCTATCTCGTGTTATGGGTGATCGAAGCGCCGAAAATAATTCCGAAAATGAAGACGAAAACAGCCCCGGATTGTCGGGCGGGAAGGATTCCGTTTTTGGAATCAAGACCCAGCAGATAACCGGCATCCGCTCCAAATCCCTGGAAGAGGGGCTTGCAGAGCGAGACGAGAGCCGCATTTACACAGACTGGCTGTTCTCAGCCCTGCCTAAAACAGACATCGATTTAGCCGGTCTCAGCGGACAGACCGCGCAAAGACCTTAGCCTGTGATGTGACTACTGTCTGTGAAATCAACGCAGAATAGACGGGTTATTCTTACCGCTGGGCAAAATCCATGCCGTTCTTGGAGTCGCTGGTATTGACATCAGACCTCAAAATCAAAATAATGTAGGGAACAGAAGCGCCGGCGCCGTTGCGCCCCAGCGCCTCTTGAAACCGTAATCCTCTTGCATGCCATAGATCGGAATGCATTCGCAGATTGAGTGTCCGGACCATGAATTTCAATGAACGCGCGCGAACCGTTCTCAGCCAGGTCGTTACGCTGCACTATAACACGTGTGAACCGGTAGGATCTTCTCTGATCAGCAAGAACAGGGTGGTCCCATTTTCCCCTGCCACCATTCGGAACATCATGATGCGATTGGAGCAGAGAGGCTACCTCTTGCAGCCTCACACCTCTGCGGGCAGGCTTCCCACCGACCTTGGATACCGGGCCTATGTAGATCAAATCAAATTAAGCGAGAACACGCTCAACGAGCAGGAAAAGAAAGCGCTGCGAGACGAAATCCAAAAAGCGCCCACCGGGCCGGCCGCATTAGAGACCATTGCCGAGCACATCCACCGGCAAACCAGGTTGTTAACTTTTCAGGTCCCCTTCAGGCAAAGCGGCATCTCAGGCTGAAGCACATTCATTTTGAGCGCATCAACGCCAACCGTCTTTTTGTACTGTGGATTGCCCGAGGCGGGCTCACCTTTCAGTCCGTGCTCGAAATAGAGGAATCAGATTTAAGCGAGAATCTGGTCGAAAAAGCCGAAAACTACTTCAATCACGTGTTTGTCGGCAAGAATCTGCTGGAAATACAGCGACAACTTTCGGCCAGGTACGGGGCGCCCAACAGCGATTGGGACTTGCTGCTGGGAAAGAGCCATCGCATCGCCAACGCCCTGACCAACGAGGTCAGTCGGTTCGACAATATCGCCTTTCACGGGCTCAACAGCCTGCTGGAAATGCCGGAATTCCAGAGCGTGAATCAGGTGAAGCTGGTCTTCCAGGTGCTGGACAAACAGACCCAGATCCAGCGACTTCTAAAGCAAACAGTAGATGAGGAACGCAAGTGGATTTTCTTTTATATTGGCGCAGAAATCGGCGAGCCGGATATGCATGGGTTCACCGTGGCAGTCGCCAAAATGGAAAACCAGCAGAGCACCCTGGGCTGCGTGGGCGTGTTGGGTCCCAAACGAATGCCCTACCTGCGTTCCCTGCAACTGTTGTCTCATGCCAGGGAAGAGTTGGCGGCTCAAGTCTGGTGAACAATTGTTTTTTAACGCAACCCTTGTGGATAATTTGTGATACGATAAATCGAGGAGTGATCTAAGATGAAAGAAAGATCTGAACAGCAAAACGACGTGGAAGTAACCACGCCATCCGGCGTAGAAGAGGCATCCATCCCTGAGGAAGGCGATGTAACCGTAGAAACGACAGATGCGGAAGATCTTGCGGATGAAGATGAGGACGAAGACGAGGATCCTCAGGTTGCTGAGTTGGAACGGCTGAAAAATGAGAACCGCGAGTTGAACGCTCGGGTCCTGCGAGTCCATGCGGATTTGGAGAATTTCAGGAAGCGCGCCGCCCGGGAGAAGCAGGAATCCATCAAATACGCCAATAAGCAGATTTTTCTCAATATATTGGATGTTCTGGACAACTTCGAAAGAGCCCTCAGCTCCGCCGAAGATCCCAAAGACAATTTCGTCGTGGGCGTGGCCATGATCCACAAACAACTCATCGACACCATGACCCAAAACGGGGTAGAAGAAATCGATGCTAGTGGGAAGGCGTTCGATCCCTATCTCCATGAAGCGTTTGCAAAAGAAGAGACCGATGAATTTGAAGACAACACGGTCATGGACGTCTTCCAAAAGGGTTTCTTGTTCCACGGCAGTTTGCTGCGTCCCGCCAAGGTCAAAGTAGCGGCCGCGCCTGCAGAGCAACCCGAAACAGAGACAGAGGAAGAAACCGAAAGCGAAGGCTAATGGCATAAGGTAGGCTGGCAATGGGGAAAACAATCGGGATCGATTTGGGAACAACCAACTGTTGCGTATGCATCATGGAAGGCGGCTCGCCTACCGTTATGCCCAACAAAGAGGGTAGTCGCACGACGCCCTCTGTTGTGGCCTTTACAGAGCAAGATGAGCGTTTAATCGGGCACATCGCCAAACGCCAGGCCGTCACCAATCCCAAGAACACCGTTTACGCGGTGAAACGCCTCATTGGACAGCGCTACGACAACGACATTGTGGTAGACGCTCGCGAGCATCTCGCCTATGAAGTGGTCGCCGCTGAAAATGGCGACGCCTGGGTGAAATGTCACGAGCAAACCTATTCCCCTCAAGAGATTTCCGGCATCATCCTCCGCGAGCTGAAGGAATCCGCCGAGGAGTATCTTGGCGAAGAGATCACCGAAGCCGTGGTCACCGTGCCCGCTTATTTTGACGACGCCCAGAGAATGGCCACCAAAGACGCGGGCACCATTGCCGGACTCGACGTAAAGCGCATCTTAAACGAGCCCACCGCCGCTGCCCTTGCCTATGGCCTGGAACAGCGGTTTAACGGCAAGGTGGCCGTATATGACTTGGGCGGCGGCACCTTCGATATTTCCATCCTGGAAGTGGCCGATGGGGTTTTTGAAGTAGAAGCAACTTCCGGCGACACCTATCTGGGCGGCGAAGATTTTGACAACGCCGTGCTCAGTTGGATGGTGGACGCCTTCCAAAAAGAAACCGGGATCAATCTTCGTTTCGACAAAATGGCCCTTCAACGCCTGAAGGAAGCGGCGGAAAAGGCCAAATGCGAGCTGTCTTCCGTAGAGGAAACCGAAATTTCTCTGCCCTTCATTTCTTCCGACAACACAGGCGCCAAGCATTTGAACCTCAAATTGGATCGCACCACCTTTAACGGCCTCATAAAAGACCTGGTGGAGCGCACCAAGAAACCCTGCTTCGACGCCATGAAATCGGCTCAGTTATCCCCTTCAGACATTGACCGGGTGCTTCTCGTGGGCGGCCAGACGCGCACCCCTCTGGTCAGCAAAACCGTGGAAGAAATTTTCAACAAACCGCCAACCATGGACTTAAACCCCGACGAGGTGGTTGGCATTGGCGCGGCGCTTCAGGCCTCCATTCTCACAGGAGAGGTTAAAGACATCGTATTGTTGGACGTCACCCCGCTCAGTCTGGGCATCGAAACCCAGGGCGGCCTCACCTACAAAATGATCGAGAAGAACGCCAACATTCCAACGTCTTACACTCAAACCTTCACCACGGTCATCGACAATCAAACAACCGTGAGCATCCATGTACTGCAAGGCGAGAGCGATATCTCCGCTCAAAACCGCCTGCTGGGCAAGTTCGAGTTGGTGGACATTCCACCCGCGCCCAAAGGACTGCCTCAGATCGATGTCACCTTTGAAATAGACACAAACGGCATCGTAAAAGTGTCGGCCATTGATCAGCAATCCAAAACGGAACAGTCGATCAACATTAAACCCACCAGTGGTTTGAGTCCCGGAGAGATCGAAGACATTATCGACCGCGCCGAAGAGAATAAGGCCGAAAACGAAGCTCGCAAAGAAGTGATTCGCAAAATGAACAAGCTCGAAGGCATGATCCATACCTTGGAGAAAACCAACAGCGAATACGGCCGATACCTCAATGAAGAAGAGCAGGAGCGCATCCGATCCGTCATCAACACCGCTCGCCGCGCCATTGCCAATGAGAGCGGCGAGGAGATTCACGCCTCTCTGGAAAAGGTCTCTCAGGTCTCCAAAGTCCTATCCGAGGTCATCATGTTCAACCCTGGAAAGAAGGATTGAGGCTTAGTCCCTGAGCACACCTGTTTTATGAGCTGAATAAAGGCATGGTAATCTGAACCTCTGCGAAGGCGCCCTTCTCAGACTTGAATCTCAGATCGCCACCGTGGTGACGCCTGATAATGTCGTAGCTTATGGGAAGGCCCAGACCGATATGGCCTTTATCCGGGTCCCAGGTAGTAAAGAAATAGTCCAACACCCGGTCCATATTTTCCTTGGCAATCCCCATGCCGTTGTCTCGGATCGTCATTTCCACCTTGGAGCCGCGGCGGCGGGTTTGCAGCGCCAGAGTTGGCCGATATGCCGCATCTTCTCGTTTCATGGCCTTGGCTTCTAAACTTTCCAAAGCATTGTTTAGCAGATGGATAAACACACGCCTCAAACTTTCCGACGAGACATCCCATTCCGGGATAGACTCGTCGAAGTCTTCAATGACCTCCACCTCGAATTCAGGGGTTCTCGCTTTAATGCCTGAAATGGCCAGACCCACATGCTCCTTGAGCAGGTGGTTGATGCAGATCTGTTGCCTGACGCCGGGCGTTGACTTGCTGATTTCCATCATCTTGTCCACGATCTCAATCGCCCTTTTCCCGTTTTTCAGCACCACGGCCAGGTTCTGTTTTAACGACTGGGCGACCTCCTGATCCGACAGGTCTTTGTCCTGTTTTTCCTCCAGCTCGTCTAAAAGCTCGATGCAGACCTCCGACAGGCCGTTGACAAAATTAAGCGGGTTCTTCAACTCATGGGCGATGCCGGCTGCAAGGGTGCCAAGTGAGGCCATTTTCTCTTGAATAACCAGTTGGTTCTGCTTGGCCATGATCTCCTGGTTCTGCCGTTTCAGCTTTTGAAGAGACCGGGCCTTGGCTACCGCAGACAGGGTGTGTTGCCTGAAGCGCACCAGTTTATCGGAGTCGGTGTTGTCGCAGGCCCCGGGTTTGTAGGGCATCCCAAGAACCAACAATCCATCCAATCGACCATCAACTTCAATGGTCATGGACATATAGCACCACTCCTGATTGTCCTTCAAGGGTTCGGGTTGAACCACCAGGCTGACGCCCTCGCAAACCGCTGTCCCTTTTGCCAGGTAGGTGCTCTCCAAATCGGAAAACTTCAGGGCGTCCTGGTCTTGTCTATCGGATGAATAGCCAATGGAGACCGTTGACTGAAAGGTGTCTGCGCCGTCCTCGCGCATGATGAACAGCCCCTTTTCGGCCATGGGAAACAACACCGTCGCCTGTTCCAAGAGGGAGCCCAGCAGCACGTCCAGCTCTTCTTCGCGATTGATGTTGATCACAATGTCGTCCAGGCTGGCCAGTTCCCAGTAACGAAGATCCAGCTCTTCGTTCTTCTTTTTCAGCTCCAGCGTTCTCGTGGCCACTCGGGTTTCCAGCGTGTGTTTAAGCCGAGCCTCTGCTCGCAAATATCCGAAAATAAGCAAGCCAGCAGCCAGAAAATAGAAGAGATAGGCCATTGGGCTCTTCCAGGGCGGCGGCGCGACGGTCACCTTGATCGCCGCCCCTTCCTCATTCCAGAGACCATCCTTGTTCGACGCCTTTACCCGAAAAGTGTAGGAGCCCGGAGGGATGTTGGTAAAGGTGGCCAGGCGCTCCGAAGCGTCTGTGGTAATCCAGTCGGTAAAGCCTTCCAATTGATAGGCATAGCTGTTCTTTGCCGGATTGGCGAAGTGGAGCGCCGAAAAATGAAAGGTGATAAATTTGTCCTCATGAGAGAACCGCAGCTCCTTGATGGCGTGAATGGGCCTGGGGATGTTTAGCCCAGTCATTTCCGGGCCGGGATACACCCTTTGATTGAATAAAAGCAGCTCTGTTACAACCACGTTTGGCCGGTAGGGGTCGTCCACGATGGACTCGGGCTGGAAAGAGTTAAATCCATTGATGCCGCCAAAATGGAACAGGCCATTTGGACTCTTGCAATAGGAGTTCGAGTTAAATTCATATCCCTGAACGCCTTCCCCCGGAGTAAAGACCCGAATGACTTCAGCATCGGGATCGAACCGAACGAGCCCTTTGTTGGTGCTCATCCAAAGAAACCCCATGGTGTCTTCTAATATGCCGTAAATCACCTGGCTGGGCAGGCCCAGATGGTTGTGGTGAATGAAACGGTCTCCCTCTTTCCTGTCCAAACCATTGTCCGTGCCCACCCACAGCCGGTCTTTGGAATCGAAGAGAATCGCGCCCACCCCGTTGTTGCACAGGCTGGCCGGATTATTGGGGCTGTGTTGGTACCGAGTGAACTGCCCGGTTTGTCGGTTCAGGCGATTCAATCCAGAATAAGCGCCGACCCACAAATCGCCGTTTTTGTCTTCCGCCATGCTCCAGATGGTGTTGCCGCTGATGCTCTGGGGGTCTTTGTCATCATGGATATAATGAGTGAATACGCCGTCGATAAACGAACTCAGGCCCCGGTAATACCCGCCAACCCAAAGGGCGCCTGCCTTATCCCGGTACAGGCTGTTCACATAGGTGTCAGGGGCCGATTCGGGATTGCCCTCTTCAGGCAGGTAACGATTGAGGACGCCTTCCTCCATATCCCAGTAAATCAGGCCCTGGCCTCTGGTCCCCAGCCAGAGCCGACCCTGGTCGTCATCCCTGATGGCGCTTACCTCTACATACTCGTTATCATCTGGAACCTGAATTGAATAGGTCGTGAAGGCGTTGGTGTCCGGGTGATACAAGTTCAGCTTACTGTCGAAGGTGCTCACCCATAATCTGTCGTTTCGGTCAACGAAGAGAGCGCCAACATCGTTATAACTGAGGCCCGATCCGGTGTGGAAGTGGTTAAAGCGGTTTTTGCTGCGCTCATAGCCGTTCAGGCCGCCGCTGGATGTGCCAAACCACATAATGCCGGTTCGGTCCTCCATGATAGATAAAATGCGGTTGTCTGTAAGGCTTTCTGGATCAGATGGATTGTGGCGATAGGTGGTGAAATGGCCCGTGTTGGGGTCGAACCTCGCCAGCCCATTCGCCGTACCTGCCCACCAGGCGCCCATACTGTCTTTATAGATAGAATCCACCGTATCGGACGGCAAACTGCTGGGGTTGTCGTCGGCTGCCTTGAAGTGAGCTTTCAGGCCTTCATCCAAATCATAGCGGAACACGCCCATTCCCAAGGAGCCGATCAGCATGGTCTTCCTTTCGTCCGTCTCCATGCAGATCTTCTTTATCCAGCCCTTGAGTTGGGCGGCGCCTCCCAGAAGCGCGCTCTTGTCCTCGTAGGCTCCAGTCTCTGGGTTAAACAAAATCAGCTTGTCCGAGCCAACCCAGAGCATGCCGTCTCTATCTTGCGCAATGGTGTAGGGGAACTCCAGCGACAGGTCTGCCGGGTCCCCGTCGAAGGCCAGCTTATAGGTTTTAAAGCTCTCGTCTACCGGGTTATAACAATGCAGGGCGCGACCGGAGGCGCCTGCCCAAATGCGTCCTTCTCTGTCCTCAAAAAGGGTGACAATCCAATTGTTCTCAATCTTCTCATCAGGCTGATAAAAAAAGGCTTCGAAAGTGGCCTCGTCTTTTTTCATCCGGTTGAGGCCGTTGCGGGCGCCAACCCATAGATTGCCCTGGCTGTCTTCCAACAGGGCTTCAATCCAATTACTGGAAAGGGACCCGGGGCGGTCGGGGTCATGTAAAAAGGTGATGCAGTGGTAGCCGTCGTACAGGTTCAGTCCATCCTGGGTGCCTATCCATAAAAAACCGACGGAATCCTGAATCACGTCATGTACCGTGTTCTGAGACAAACCCTGCTGAGCGCCAACACACATAAACCGGGGTTCTTCTGAGCATTGGCTACGAAGAAGGGGAAAGCACAGAATGATCAAGCCGAGGAACGTCCAACGGCTTCGCCAATTCTTCAAATGCAGCTCCTCATGCGGCCATTGCCGCTGAACGGGTTATTGCCAGGTCCCCCAGTAGCTGAAAATATTCTACCCTAGATTGGGCTTAAAGAAAAACGGCTTTTATTTTTCGAAAAACAAGAATTCCTTTTAAAACTTGATAAGCCTTACCTTCCAGCCAATAAAAAAAAGAACTCGATATCATTAAATTGCTGCATGAAATCTTGTGGCGCCTGAAGAGCTAGTATTAAA